>JAKLJW010000021.1 GCA_023150935.1 Candidatus Binatia bacterium
CTGCGTGCCCTCAGTCCGGATCCGGGTACGAGTACGTGTACCGCTTCGCTGAGTACGGGTACGGGGTGGATGCCGAACGGCAGCCTGAGGCACGAACTCGCCGGGCAGTCAGACCCTGTCTCCCCGTTACTCATTCCGCACTCTGGAGGTCGGCCGAGACGATATCGACATCGCCAACCGCGTGCCCGGTTCCGATCGTCTCGAACTGCAACATCACCACCGTTCCATTCCCGAGCTTCTGACCGCCGGCCAGTGCCACGGCGAGGACACCCGGCTCGATCTCGTTACTCGCAACGGCGATCTCAGGTACGCCCGCTACCCGGCGCACACCGCGCGGTCGCAGCAACGCCGGATCGAAAGCAACGCGCAGATCGAGCGCGTTGAATCCGTTCGCATCGGATACGTCAACCGGTACCCGCAGCAAGCCGTCGCGACGCCTCGCCCGTCCCAGGCTAACTTCGCCAGCAGGGCTCGATCCCGCCGCGAGACCGGCGGCGCCACCGCCGCCACCGCACCCGTCCGATCGCCAGTTCCCCGTCACGTCCCCGAACAGGGCGCCGACGAAGTCCTGTCCCGTCGCCTGCCCGACCAGTGGTGCGTAGTCGATACGCCCACGCCCGCACGCGCCGTTCATCGCCGGTGGCACCGGGGTGTACGGGCCGGCCGGCGCCGGAATGAAACCCCAGTCAGAACCGCACAGGTCGCCAATCGGAAGCCGCGTAATGAGCCGGACCACAAACCGCAGGATCTGCGCGGCGTCGAGCGCCGAAGGCGACCCACCGTTGCCCGTAACGTCTCCGGCCAGCCTCTGCCCCTCGTTCAGCGTCCTCAGACCGACGACGTTCTGCAGCACGTAAGCGGCATCCAGTGAGCTGATCCCGGTGCCGAAATCGCCTGTTTTCGTCGGTTCGAGCTGCCAGTTCCCGTCGGCAAAGCCGCCGAGGCCAAAGCTCCCACTGCAATCGGTGTCGCCGTCGAACGACGGTGCACCGACGAGGGCTATCTTCGTTCCCGGTACGGCGCGACTCGGATCGCTGTAGTAGGACACGCGTCCCCGCAGCTTGCACACCACGCTCAACCCGCCGTCGACCGCGCTGCACGGAACGTTGCCCTCGTCGAGGAGGCAACGGCTCAGGTCCAGGACACTGCTCGCGTCGCAGTCCCCGAGCAACCGGAACGTTACGTCGACGAGCGATCCGCCGGCGGTAACCGGACTTGAACATGCGACCCCGATGAACAATTCCCCGGGGGTGACCTCGTTCGCGGTCACCGTGCAATGCACCGACACGGGGGTGGTCGCGACCTGCACCACCTCGATGACGCCCGGGTCGAAACGGACGGTCAGATCCGCCGCCGCGATACCGCTGCTCCCGGAAATCGACACCGGAACGACGACATTGCTGCCCCGGCCGCCCGAGGCACTGGGCGGCAGGCCAACCTGCACCCCCGGCGGCGCACCCGCCGCAACAACATTGCCCACGACAACCGTATCGGCGACCGTCGGCGCATCGCACGAAGGGAACGCGGTAGCGAGGTTGGCCCCGCCGGCACTCGGCGGGTTCGCCGTGAGAGCAGCGCAACTGAACACCGAACCGCTGGTCGAATGAGGTCCCAGATGGAAGCCCGGGAGGTTGCTGATGTTCAGCGCCGCACTCGTGGCCGCACCGGTCGTGTAAGGTGCAATCGTCGGGTTGCCGCGTTGCCCGATCGGATCGGCATCGGTGCAGAAGCTCCCAGAGCACAGACCGGTCTGCGTCCCGACCTGTAACGTGTTCAACATAACGGCCGACCCCGGTGGACCGGAGCCGCTGAGGACGAACGCCGGCGCCATCGGAGCCCCGCCTTCCTCACCGTTGCAGTCCTGCGTAAACGCGATGTCGACCGGCTGCAGGCCGTGGCACCCGATCACCCCGGCCGCGGAGTTGCCGGGACCGTTCACGAAGGTACACGGCCGCTCGGCCGGGCAGGTCACCGGCAGCGGAATGTTGTCGCTGCAGTTCCCGGCCAACTGACCGTCTTCCGTGAACAGGGTGCCGCCACAGGTCTTGACCGGTAGAGCACGGACGCAGGCACAGGCGATACTGTATATCGGGATCTTGGGGAACTGCACGCTCGCCGCCTTGATGACGGCGGGCATGTTGCCGTCGCGTTCCTTCCCGATGGTGAGTGTCTGCTGTCCGGTCAGCGCCAGCGGCAGTTCACCGATCACGTCGCTGAAGAGCTTTACTCCGCTGGTTCCCGGCTTGACGTTCACCCCTTCGATCACACCGGGCTCGAGCGGGAAGGTGACGCTGGTCTCCCACGTGCAGTTGGCCGCACACCCGTCGCCGCCGAAGGTCCGGCACCGCACGCACACGGAGTCGGGGCAGTCGGAGTCGTAGCGGCACGCCGAACCCACCTTGAACCCGCCTTCGCAAACGCCGGGCTGGTCGAAACCGCACTGAGCGTCCGAAGTACACGACGCGCCGGCCGTGTTTCCGCCGATGCAGATGCCGCCGTCATCGCACTCCTCGGCGGCATCCACGGCGCCGTTACCGCACGGTCGCGTGTAGTAGAAGTTACACGAACCGGTCCAGTCGAGTTCAGCGTCGAAGTACGTGGCACCGCCGTAATCGACCGCCCGCACAGCGAGCAGGTTCATCCCGGCCTGCAGCGCCGCGTCCGGCACGGCGAAGGCGAAGTCGCTACGCGTCGCGCAGCCGCCGCGTCCCTGGAGCCCGCCGGAGACGTCCACGCCATTGACGAACACCTGAACGGCGTTGTCGATCGCGATGCGCACGGTCAGACCGCTTGCGCCGGCGGGAACGAGGAACCATTTGCGCACCAGGAGATCGGTGTAAGGCGGCCAATAGGTAGCGGCATCCAATGCACACTGGCCGGTGCCGAACCCGCCACCGCCCACACGGAAACCGGAATCGTCGAATCCTGGCTGTTCGAACCCCGGCTCCGCGCCTTGCGCGGCGACCTTGTAGAGATGGCCGGTGGACAGGAAGGGAACGGGCCGCGGGTTGAAGTTGGCAATGCAGTTGTCGCAGGCATCGCCACGACCGTCGCCGTCGGCATCGGCCTGATCCGGGTTGTTTGTGGCGACGCAGTTGTCGACGGCGTCGCACACCCCGTCGCCGTCGGCATCGTAAGCTCCAGGACCGACACAGGCATCGCAGAGGTCCCCAACCCCGTCACCGTCGAGGGTGTCTTCCTGGCCGGGATTGTAACCGTACCAGCAGTTGTCCGCCGGGCACACACTGGCAGGGAGTCCCGGCAGCCCGAAGCCGTCACCATCGAAATCGGTGCAATCGTCGCACGCGTCGCCCAGAGGATCGCCGTCCAAGTTGGATTGCTCAGGATTGGGCACCGTCGGGCAGTTGTCGCAGGCATCCCCCAGTCCATCGCCGTCCACATCCGTCTGCGCGGGATCGTAGTTGTACGGGCAAATGTCCGTCGGACATGTCGCCGCCGGGTAGCCCGGGGTACCACGCCCGTCGCGATCGTGATCGACGCAGGTGTCGCACGCATCGTCCACGCCGTCCCGGTCCG
This sequence comes from Candidatus Binatia bacterium, assembly GCA_023150935.1. Classification (NCBI taxonomy): domain Bacteria; phylum Candidatus Binatota; class Binatia (SeqCode); species Binatia bacterium. The sequence continues at coordinate 3,538 of JAKLJW010000021.1, forward strand.
AGTCCCCCCAGGCGAGGGCCACGACGGGACACGTATCGCAGGCATCCCCCGCCCAGTCGCCATCCGCGTCGGTCTGGTCCGTATTGGACGTGGTCGCGCAGTTGTCGCAGTAATCGCCGCGCCCGTCGCCGTCCCAGTCGCGCTGTTCCGCATTCCAGTTGCTCGGGCAATTGTCGCACGCGTCCGCCACGCCGTCGCCGTCCGCGTCCACCGTGTCCGCATCGCAAACATCGCCGACCCCGTCCCCATCGCAGTCGCTCTGAATCGGGTCGGCCGCCGTCGGGCAGCGGTCGCAGCCGTCGGCAACGCCGTCGGAGTCATAGTCCACCGTCCCCGCATCGCACGCATCCCCGACGCCGTCGCCGTCGCAATCCGACTGCACCGGGTTGAAGGCGTAGGGGCAGTTGTCCGCCCCGTCGCAGACGCCGTCCGCGTCCGAATCGTAGACGTCGCCCGCTCCCAGCCCGACGCACACCGGGTCGCACGCGTCGCCGCGGCCGTCGCCGTCGGTGTCGCGCTGGTTCGGGTTGTAATGATACGGGCAGTTGTCGCGCCCGTCGCAGACCCCGTCGCCGTCGTAGTAGTCGGTCACGCCCGGCCCGGCGCAGTCGTCGCACAGATCGCCGTAACCGTCGCCGTCGACGTCGCGTTGCTCCGGGTTCGCTGCACAGGCGCAGTTGTCCCCGGCCGCCCCGCTCAGACCGTCGCCGTCCGGATCGTCCGGGTCACACGCGTTCCCCTGCCCGTCGTAGTCGCAATCCTCCTGTCCCGCGTTGGCCAGCGTGGCGCAGTTGTCGCAGGCATCGCCCACGCCATCGCCGTCGCCGTCGGACTGATCGACGTTGGGCGCGTACGGGCAGTTGTCCGTGAGGCAGGAGTTCGTCGGGTATCCGGGATTGCCGAAACCATCCTGATCGCTGTCCACGCACGGATCGCAGGCGTCGCCGATACCGTCGCCGTCGACATCTTCTTGACCCGGGTTGGGCAGGCTGGCGCAGTTGTCGACGTCATCGCCGACCCCGTCGCCATCGACATCCGTCGCAAACGTCGCCGTCAGGTGCAGGTTGCCGCCGGGTTGCTGGCAATAGCTGGCTACCTGGAGCAGATATGAGGTTCCCGCGACGACGGGTACGGTAAGGTACGAGTGACCACATACGACCGGCGTCGTCGACCCGCAGGTGCCCGTAAACGCCGACACCACGGTGAAGTAATTGCTCCCGCCGGTGTCGACCCGCAGAATGCCGTCCGCCGTTGCCGTATACGCATACCAAACGGTAGCGGAGTCGGCGCCGCAGCCGCACGGAACGGCGGGGTCTCCAGGCGCCACCGTGGCCCCGGAGGTCGAGCGCAGGTCGTCATACGGCGTCGCCGCAATCACGGCCGCAGCGGTACACTCGTCGTTCGTCGGAGGCGTCAACCTGGCGAAGCCGATCGCGATCGACTCTTGCTCGGCGCCCACCGTTGCGGTCAGGGCAGCGCTGTAGACGTACGGCGGGGCCGCACTGTCGGGAACCAGCGCGTTGTCGACCGAAATCTCGACGGCCACCGTCGCGGCCGCACCGGCTTGCAGTGTGAACACGCTCGGGGTCAGCATCACGGCCACGCCCGCCGGAAAACCGCTTCCCACGCTGAGTTCGTAGTTCTTGGCCTGGCTACCGAGGTTGCGGACGGTAACCGAACGCGACCGCACCCACGTGCCGCTCAGGTCGCGATCGACGCCGAAATTGAGTGGCGCCGGGCTCAGTATGGTCTGTTTATCCGCCGCCTGACGCACATCGAGGCGTCCCGCCCCGACGGTCGTGACATCGAACGGCAACTGGTGCGCCGACTGCTGAAGGAGTGCCTTGACCTCCTCCGGCGTCAGAGCCGGCCTCAACCCACGCAGCAGAGCAGCGGCCCCCGCAACATGGGGCGTGGCCATTGAGGTTCCCGAAATGTACATGTGCTGCCCGTCGATGCAGAGCGGGCCGAGCATTGTGTTCACCGCCATGGCGGCGCAGACGTCCACGCCGGGCGCCGCCATCTCGGGCTTCAGGAGTCCTTCGACCTCTGTCGGTCCGCGGGAACTGAACCAGGCCACGCCGTCGGCGTCGTCGGTAGCGGCGACGGTAAGAGCAGTGCGCGCCACCCCGGGACTGCCAAGCGTGAAATAACCGGGCCCCGAGTTCCCGGCGGCAATGACACACAGCATCCCGGCCACCGTCGCGTTGTCGATGGCCGCAGACACGACATCATTCTCGTCGCCAGGGCCGCCCAGACTGAGATTGGCCACCGTGGCATGATCGCTCGGGTCGCCATCGCCGTTCGGGTCGGTTGCCAGCTCGATGCCGCCAATCACGCTCGACCATGATCCGTAACCGCCCGCGTCCAGCACCTTGTACGCCAGAATCTGCGCCTCCGGCGCCACGCCGGCGAGCCCACCGGAACCCGCCGCGGTCGCCGCCACATGGGTACCGTGGCCGTTATCGTCGGCGGGGTCGCTGTCGCCGCTGACGAAGTCGTAGCCGCCGATCACCTTGCAGCCCGACCCGAAGCAACCCCCGAGGTCCGCATGCGTGTAATCGACTCCGGTGTCGATCACGGCGATCTTCGTGCCGGCGCCGCGGTACCCGAGATCGGCCCAGAACTGCGGCGCCCGCACCAGCGGTACGCTCACGTCAAGCAGAGCCTGCACCCGGCCATCCGGCACAACCCGCTTCACGGTCGGCCACGCCCGCACCGCGGAAGCGGTCTCCGGCAAGAGGCGCGCCGCGAAACCGTTGAGGACGACTCGGAACTCACGGTCAACGATCGGGGCGGCACTGGCAGTACCCACCCCCCGCGCACTGCGGTGCTGTCGCTCGAGGCTCACGATCGCGCGCCGCAGCCGATCGCGTTCGGCGCCCGCCGCCGGAAGCCCGCCCGCTCCCGTTACCGCCGCCGGTGGAGAGACCAGCTCGACGATGACCGCATCGAATTCCGAAGCAGCCGACGCACGGTCTTGTCCCGAGGACTCGCCCGGAGGCCCGGGCATAAGCGCCCTCGCGGTCCCTGCTCCGATCAGCGGCGCACTCGGCGAGGCCAGCAGCATCGCAACCGCCAGCGCTATCCGAAGCGAACCGGCCGCAGGCCGGCTTACGGGTGCAACGGCCTTGCGGGCCGCACTCCCTGACTGCACCCGACGGCCCGGATCCGTAACGGCGCGCCCGGTAACCGGCGCACACAGCCTCAGCCCCACCCGGCGTGATGTGTCGTACATGGCTCCCCCTGCCCGCGGAAGGACGGTTCGTCGCGAGACGCCGCCTTATACGCTGCGGTGAAATTCGCCGTCAAGAGTATTCTGGTAGCGTCCAGAACGCGCCTTGACTCCGCACCGCGGGGTATGGTTCAACCCGCGCGCCGTGGGCCGGCGGTAAGCGGCCGGATGTGTTCGCCGGCGCACGGTGGCCATTCCCGGATTCCTATGGAGATGACGACGACCCCACGCGGGTGTGGCGACGCACAGATACGGCTCGCCGACTACGACTTCCCGCTACCACCGGAGTTGATCGCGCAATCCCCGGCGCCGGACCGCGATGCGGCCCGGATGCTGGTACTTGCGAGAGGTTCCGACCAACTCGAACACTCGACCGTCGCCGACCTGCCGGCGTTCCTGCGTCCCGGTGACCTGGTGATCGTGAACGATACCCGCGTAATTCCGGCGCGAACTTTCGGGCGGACCGCGGGCAACGCCGCCGTGGAGCTGCTCTGGATCCGCGCTGAAGCTCCCGGCCACTGGCTCTGCCTCGGCAAGCCGGCGAAGCGACTTTCTCCGGGCACCGTCATCGACTGCGAGGGCGGCGTTCGCGCGGGCGTCGCACAGCGCCTCGGCGGCGGCCGTTACTGTCTCCGTGTGGATGAGGGACTCGACGTAACGGCGTGGCTGGCGGAGCATGGGGAGCTGCCCTTGCCGCCGTACATCAAGCGTCCTGACGGCCCGTTGCCGCTGGACCGCGAGCGTTACCAGACCATGTTTGCCGCCGTTAGCGGGGCCATTGCCGCCCCCACGGCCGGCCTGCACTTCACCCCGGCCCTCGTCGCCGCGGCGCAAGAACGGGGAGCCCGCTTCGCGACGCTGACCTTGCACGTCGGGCCGGGCACCTTCCGGCCGGTGCGTTGCGAGGACGTGCGGCGCCACGTCATGGAAGCCGAATGGAGCACCATTCCGCCCGCCACCGTGGCCGCAATTGCGGCAACGCGCGCTGCCGGCGGCCGCGTGATCGCCGTCGGGACGACGACCACCCGAGCCCTCGAATCCGCCGTCGTCGACGGGACCGTGGCGCCCGGCGGGCGCTGGGCCGATCGCTTTATCGTGCCCGGCCACCGGTTCCGGGTCGTCGACGCCCTGCTGACCAATTTCCACCTGCCGGGCTCGACGCTGCTGCTGCTGGTAAGTGCCTTTGTGGGCTATGAATCTCTGATGCATGCATACGCGGAGGCGATTCGCCGCCGTTATCGGTTTTACAGTTACGGCGACGCGATGTTCGTCCAATGACACCGATACCGCAGACGGCAGCCCCGGCTCCGGTGACGCGACCCTTGCCCGACGATCTCGGTCCACCCGGAACGTTCGCGACGATCGCTCGGGCGCCCGGCAGCGACGGTCGTCGGGCCACTCTGGTAACCGCCCACGGTGTCGTCGACACGCCGGCCTTCATGCCCGTGGCCACGCAGGCAACGGTCAAAGGGCTGACGCCGAGCCAGCTTCGCGCCGCCGGCGTGCAGATACTCCTCGCCAATGCCTACCACCTGGCGCAGCGGCCGGGCACGGCAACGATTCGCGACTGCGGCGGCCTGCACCGGTTCATGGCGTGGGACGGACCGATCCTCACCGACAGCGGCGGCTATCAGATCTTCAGCCTCGCCCCGCTGCGGACGGTCACCGACGCAGGCGTCACGTTCCGGTCGCATCTCGACGGCTCCAGGCTGTTCTTGAGTCCGGAGGACGCTTTGCGCATCCAGGCCGACCTCGGCGTCGACATCGCCATGGTGCTCGACGAGTGTGTCGCCGCCGACGCGCCCCGGGCCGAGGTCGAGCGCGCCGCAGTCCGGACTCTGGCGTGGGCCAGGCGCTCGCGCGACGTGGTCCGGCCTGCCGGGCAGATGGCCTTCGCCATCGTGCAGGGGGGACTCCACGTCGATCTGCGAATCCGGCAGGCCGCCGAGCTTGTAGCGCTCGACTTTCCCGGCTATGCCGTGGGGGGTTTAAGTGTAGGGGAGGATCGCGAGGTGACGTGGGAGCTGGCTGCGGCGACCACCGCGGCGCTGCCGGACGGGCGCCCACGCTACCTGATGGGCGTGGGTCTGCCGGATGACTTGATTCGGTTCGTCGGCATGGGATTCGACCTGTTCGACTGCGTGCTGCCGACCCGGAACGGCCGCAACGGTATGTTGTTCACGGCGCGCGGGCGCCTCAACGTGCGTCTCGCCCGGTACGCAAACGACGAGGACCCGCCCGATTCGACCTGTAGCTGTTACGTTTGCCGTTCGTTTTCGCGCGCGTACCTCCGCCATCTGGCGACCACAAACGAGATGCTCGGCGCTACCTTAGCCAGCCTGCACAACGTGCACTTCTACCAGGCCCTGATGGCCGACATGCGGGCGGCAATCGCCGCCGGCACGTTTGCCGCCTGGGCGCCGGACCGCATCGCCGAACTGTCGGAGGGAACCTAGTCATGCTTGGTAGCGCGTGGGCCCAGGGGGCAGTTGGGGACGCCCCGTCGGCTCTCCTTCAGTTCGCTCCTATCGTTCTGATCTTCGTGGTCATGTACTTCCTCGTCATCCGGCCACAGCAACAGAAGGCGCGCGACCACCGGCAAATGCTCGACAGCCTGAAGAAGAACGACGAGGTGGTTACCGCCGGCGGCCTTTACGGCAAGGTCGTCCAGCTCTCCGATCGAATCGTCACCCTGGAGATCGCACCGAACGTTCGCGTTCGAATCGATCGTCCGCAGATCGCCGCACTCGCTACCAGCGCCGCCAACGGCGACTCCAAAGAGAAGGACAAGCAGAAGTGAAGAACCGCTCCCTCCTCTATCGCATCGGTGCGATCGCCGCGATGGTCCTCGCGGCGGTCGTGTACCTGGTACCGACGTTCGTTACCGAGCTGCCGCAGGCATGGAAGGACTACCTGCCGAGCCAGCGTATCCACCTGGGCCTCGATCTCCAGGGCGGCACGCACCTGCTGCTGTCGGTAGACCTGCAGAAAGCGGTGCAGAACTCGCTCGACCAGACCGTGGAAGCGCTGCGCCGCGAGCTGACGGAGGCCAAGTTGAACGCCGACAGCGTCACGCGCCGCGACGGACGCATCGAGGTCAGGGTGCCGAACAGCGACCGCGCGGCGGTCACCGATCTCCTGAAGGAGCGCTTCCCGGACCTCGAGGTGACAGGGTCGCAAACCCAGAACGGCAGCGTCAATCTCGATCTCGCGCTGTCGAAGCGCGAAGAACGCCGGCTGCGCGAGTTCGCCCTCGACCAGTCGCTCGAAACCATTCGCAACCGCGTCGACCAGTTCGGCGTTTCGGAGCCGATCATCCAGCGTCAGGGCGCGCAGGACATCGTAATCCAACTCCCGGGCATTCAGGATCCGCAGCGGGCCAAGGATTTGATCGGCCGCACGGCCGTGCTCGAGTTCAAGATCCTCTCGGAAGCTGCCGATCCAAGGGAGGTTGCCGAGGGCCGGACTCCGCCACCGGCCGGCACCGAGGTCCTGACCGGCGTGGACACCGAGCGCGTTGGCGGCCGCGCGCAGCGCGTTCAGTATCTTGTCGAAACGAAGACCCTGATGACCGGCGAGGTCATTGCCGATGCGGCGGTGCGACCGGCCACGCAGCTCGAAGGGCCTTACGTGGCCCTGGAGCTGAACAGCCGCGGCGCGAAGATGTTCGAGGACCTGACGGCTGCCAACGTCGGGCGGCGGCTCGCCATCGTACTCGACAATACGGTTTACTCGGCGCCGGTAATTCGCGAGCGCATCGGCGGCGGCCATGCGTCTATCACCGGCAGCTTCGACATCAAGGAGGCCCGCGACCTGGCAATCGTGCTGCGCGCCGGCGCCCTGCCCGCCCCGGTCACCATCGCCGAAGAGCGCACGGTCGGCCCGTCACTCGGGCGCGACTCGATCCGTCAGGGCGTGTTGTCGTTCGTTGTCGGAGGGGTGCTCGTCGTCCTGTTCATGTTGGTCTACTACAGGGGCGCTGGCATCGTCGCCGATCTCGCGCTGGTGCTGAACATGCTGTTTCTGCTCTCGGCCCTGGCCGGATTCCAGGCCACCCTGACGTTACCCGGCATTGCCGGTATCGTGCTGACCCTCGGCATGGCCGTCGATGCCAACGTGCTGATCAACGAGCGCATCCGCGAGGAGTTGCGCCTCGGCAAGACCGCACGGGCGGCGATCGAGGCCGGTTACGAGCGTGCCCTGCCGGCGATCCTCGACTCGAACATCACGACCTTCCTGTCGGGGATCATTCTTTTCCAGTTCGGCACGGGTCCGATCAAAGGTTTTGCCGTTACTCTGTGCCTCGGTATCGTGTCGACGGTCTTCACGGCCGTGTTCTGTACGCGTGTGGTTTACGACTACCTGCTGGCCTACCGCCGGCTGCAAACCGTGAGCGTGTGACGTCCAATGGAAATCATCAAGCCAGGCACAAGAATCGACTTCGTTAGCAAGATGCGCATCGCGCTGCTTGCCTCCGGTATCCTGATCTTGCTGAGCATCGCCGTGCTCGTGAAGCACGGCGGCCCCATCTATGGGGTCGACTTCAGCGGCGGCACGCTCATCCAACTGCGCTTCACAGAAAAGACGCCGATCGGCGAGATCCGTGAGGCCCTGGCCAGCCAGGGTTTCGGCGACGCGACCATCCAGGATTTTGCCGGGGGCGGCTCCGAAGGCGAGTTCCTCGTGCGGCTGCCGGTCAGCGGCGAAGAGACGACCAGTTTCGGCGCGAAGGTTGCCGAGGCCCTTAAAGCAAAGTTCGGTGCCGATAAGGTCGAGATCATGCGCGAGGAGATGGTCGGACCTCGCGTCGGCAGCGTCCTGCGCCGCCAGGCGCTGCTCTCGGTCCTCTTCGCCACTTTGATGATGGGTGCCTACATCTGGTTTCGCTTCGATGTGCGGTTCGGCGTTGGTGCGGCGACTGCCCTCGCCCACGACATCATCATTGCCACCGGGGTCCTCACGCTGTTCAACTACGAGTTCGATCTGACCATCGTAGCGGCGCTGCTCACCATCGTCGGCTTCTCCGTCAACGACACCGTGATCGTGTCCGACCGTATCCGGGAGAACCTGCGCAAGAACCGCCGCGATAGCCTCGCGACCGTGATCAACCGCAGCATCAACGAAACCCTGAGCCGGACGATTCTGACCACGGGCACGGCGGTGATGGTATTGCTGTCGCTCTACCTCCTCGGCGGCAACGTCATCAACGGATTCGCCTTCGCCCTGCTGGTGGGGTTTGTCGTCGGAACGTACTCGTCGATCTTCATCGCCTCGCCCATCGTGCTCTACTTTCCGGAGCGCCGTACCTGACCGGGAACATGGCGATTGCCCGGCGCTGGCGGCTGCGGCCCTGCCCGGACGGCGCCGCGTCTCTGATTACTGACGCAGCCAGGGTGTCGCCGCTGCTCGGTCACCTGCTGGCCGTGCGTGGCGTCACGACACCGGAGGCGGCGACGGCATTCCTCGGGGCCAAGCTATCGACGGACCTCCGTTCGCCGATGCTGTTTCGGCAGATGCCGGCCGCCGCCGAGCGGGTGACCGCGGCGCTGGCGCGTGGCGAGCGCATAGGGATTCACGGCGACTACGACGTCGACGGCGTCAGCGGCGCGGCGCTGCTCGCGCGGTTCCTGCGCAGCCTGGGAAACGAGCCGGTAGTCTATATTCCGCAACGGTTGCGCGACGGATATGGCCTCAAGGAGGCCGGTGTGCGGCAACTCGCCGCGGCCGGCGTCACCCTGATGGTAACGGTCGACTGTGGCGGCGTCAGTCATCACGAGATCGCCCTCGCCAAGACCCTGGGCATCGACACGATCGTTTGCGACCACCACCAGGTGTCCGGGACGCCGCTTCCCGCCGTGGCTGTCCTCAATCCGATCGAGGCCGACGCCGGATTCCCGTTCAAGGGCTTATGCGGTGCCGGCGTGGCGTTCTACCTCGCCCTCGGCGTGCGTATGCACCTGCGCGCCCGGGGCGTGACGCCGCTCCCCGACGTGCGCCGGCATCTGGATCTCGTCGCCCTCGGCACTCTGGCGGACATTGTTCCGCTCGTCGAGGAGAATCGCGTTCTCGTGAAGTACGGGCTGCGCGAGATCATGGACACCGACCGGCCCGGGATAGTCGCCCTCAAGGCGGTCAGTGCGGTGGAGGCGGTCTCGACCACGGCGGTCAGTTTCCGCCTTGCCCCGCGGCTCAACGCCGGCGGACGGCTGGCCGATGCCATGCGCTCGTTCGAGTTGCTCACCACGGACGATGTTGCGCGGGCGACGGAGTTGGCCGCGGAACTCGATGGCGAGAACCGCTCCCGGCAGGAAATCGAGAGAGAGATTCTCGCCGATGCGATCCGTCAGATCGACGCGGACCCGGCTCAGACCACCGGACGGAGCATCACGCTGGCCTCGACCGAATGGCATCCGGGCGTGATTGGCATCGTGGCCAGTCGCCTCGTCGAGCGCTATTACCGGCCGACGGTGCTGATTGCGATCGACCCGACGACCGGCGTCGGCCGCGGTTCGGGACGCAGCATCGATGGACTCGACCTGCATGGGGCGTTACGCACTTGCGCGGACCTGCTCGATGCCTTCGGCGGTCACTACATGGCTATTGGTTTGACCATCTGCGGCGATCGTATCGGCGAACTGCGCAACCGCTTCGAATCGGCGGTGCGGGCTGCCACTACGGCTGCGGATTTCTCGCCGGTCCGCCAGGTCGACGCCGAAATCGACTTCGCCCGGATCGGACCGGCACTCATTGATGAGCTGGCGGTTCTGGAGCCCCACGGTCCGGGCAACCCCGCCCCCGTGTTTCTCGCCCGCAACGTCGAGGTGGTGCAGCGCCGGCTCGTGGGTGAAAACGGGAGTCATCTGCGCCTCACTTTGCGGCAGAACGGACGGACTCTGCCGGCGATCGGCTTCGGTATGGGCGGCTGCGCGACGGCGCAGAACGACCGCCTGGACATTCTGTTCTCTCCGCAACGAAACGAGTGGAACGGCGCGACCACCACGCAACTGCGCCTCCGCGCTCTCCGCGCTCCAGCCCCTCAGTAAATTCGCCGAATAAACGGCTTGAATATCAACGACTTACCGCCGATCGCCAGAGGGGGTGCGGGGTTAAACCGGCGCTTGTCTTGACTGCCCTAGCACGCCGTGTTACCAGCTTGCGCCCGTTGTCCGGGACGCCCCATGTTCCGCGGGGAGGACGCTGCCATGGAGAAAGACGACTCGATCCTTAACAGCAAAGAAGTGGCACGAATTCTCGATCTCAGTCCGGATACCGTCAACGAGTTCGCACGGAAGAGCATCTTACCGGCGTTCAAGAAGGGACGGCAGTGGCGCTTTCGCCGACGTGATGTCACGGTGTTCACGCGTGAGTTACGCGGCGATACCGCGGCCTGACTGCCCCGCCATAATCCATCGCGCTCGGTTGCCCAGTCGCCAAGGAGCCCGCATGCCGCTGCTCGAAGAAACCCAAGCCCACCAGAGCAAGCTCTACTACGAATTCGCGCACTTCTACGACCGTATCTTCAGCCGCGTGTTCTACCCGCGCATCGCTCAGGCAGTACGGCGGCTGCAGATCCAGCCGGGGGCTCGCGTGTTAGAGGTCGGCGTCGGTACGGGACTCGCGCTCTCGGCTTACCCCGCCCACTGCCAGGTGGTCGGCATCGATCTGGCCCCGGACATGCTCGAGCGGGCCCAGGAAAAGATCGATTGGAACGGTTGGCGGCATATTCAAGTCCAGGAGATGGACGCGCTAAACCTCAAATTTCCGGAAAAGTCCTTCGACTACGTCATGGCGTTCCACGTGGTCAGCGTAGTTCCCGATGCCCGTCGCCTCATGCAGGAAGCCATACGTGTGGCCAAGCCCGGGGCGACCATAGTCGTGATCAACCATTTTCGCAGCCGTCAGAGGCTTCTCGCCGCCCTCGATACCCTGATCGAGCCGGTAACGCGGAAGCTGGGTTGGCATGCCCTCGCCCAGGGGGAAGTGTTTGACGGGGTACCGCTACGGATCCGGGAGCAATACAAGACTTCGAGGCATTCGCTGTTCACGGTGGTCATCGGCACCGCGCTTTCGTAGGGCCACTCCTGCCCGTAACCCCATCCGTCCCCTACTCCTGTCTGTCGAGATCGGCCCTCTCCAGTCGCCCCGGCGAAAGCCCAGGGCCGTGTCGCCACCCACTGCGCCACGATCCGCCGCACCGCAATCATAATTGTGACATCGCAATCGCTTCGCTATACTGCGAAGCGAAAGGGTTCAGCATCGCATGAAAAGATCACGCCACTTCGTCGGCAAGACGGTCGTAGTGTGTGTTGTGCTCGCCAGTCTGTGGCTGGGCGGACGGGTGTTTGCCGTCGCGCGCGACGCGTACGACGGCATCGAGGTGTTCACAAACGTCCTTACGCTGGTTCAAAAGAATTACGTCGACTCGGTCACGACCAAGCAACTCATCGACGGCGCCGTGATGGGCATGCTCAACGCCCTCGATCCCCACAGCGCCTATTTGCCGCCGGACATTTACCGGGAATTGCAGGTCGACACGCGCGGTAGTTTCGGCGGTCTGGGCATAGAGATCACGATTCGCAACGGCGTTCTCACCGTGGTTTCACCGATTGAGGACACGCCGGCCTACCAGGCGGGGATCAAGTCAGGCGACCAAATCATCAAGATCGAAGACGAGTTCACCAAAGACATGCCGCTGGTGGAAGCGGTAAAGAAGATGCGCGGGCCTAAAGGCACCAAGGTCCACCTGACGTTGCGGCGCGAAGGCGCTCCGCAGCTTATCGATCTCGCGCTGACGCGCGAGGTCATCAAGATCCAGAGCGTCAAAGCGCGCATACTCGACAAGGGCTTCGGCTATCTTCGCATCACCCAGTTCCAGGAACGCACCGACGACGACGTGCAGGAGTCAATCGCGCGCCTCGAGAAGCAGAACGGCGGCCAACTGTCCGGCATGGTCCTCGACCTGCGCAACAATCCGGGCGGGTTGCTGACCCAGGCGATCAAGGTCACCGACGAGTTCATCGATTCGGGTCTGGTGGTCTACACCGACGGCCGTCTGGAAAACCAGAAACAGAAGTACTTCGCGCACAAGAGCAATACCCGTATCGATTTCCCCATGGTGGTTCTCGTCAACGCCGGCAGTGCCAGCGCGTCCGAGATCGTCGCGGGGGCCTTGCAGGATCACAAACGCGCCATCGTGCTCGGCACCCAGACCTTCGGCAAGGGATCGGTACAGACCATTCTGCCCCTAGAGGCCAACGCGGCGATCCGCCTGACGACTGCGCGCTACTACACGCCGAACGGGAGATCCATTCAGGCTACCGGCATCACCCCGGATGTGGTGGTGGAGAACATTCCCCCCGGGGTGAAGACAGCCGCCGCGGGCGTGCCGCGTATCCGCGAGCAGAACCTCCCCGGTCACCTGCCGGGGCCCGAGCAGCCGGCCCCCCCGGCGGCTGCCGGTCCGGACGAAGACCGCGTGCTCGACGTCGAGGGCGATGCCGCCTCGACAATTCGCGAAGGCGAGCTCGGAAAGGACCCGCAGCTCGACCGGGCTCTGGAGATGCTGAAGAGCTGGAACGTGTACCGAACCGTGGTCGCCCAAAAGGCTTCATGATCGGGCACAACGCAGTCCCGTTTCCACCTCCCGGCCAGCCACACATCGCCTCTCCGAGCGGGGCGGGTTGACGGCGTGCGGGAACGGCATACGCGGGCGGCCACACCGCGGCGCTTTCACTGGGATTGGCTCTTCAGTGTTCCACTGAGCGCCCTGTTCGGCGTGGTGGTTTTCGCCAGCGGCCTGGCACTCCACGACGGTCAGAAGCAGCGCGTTGCGGAGGGAGAGATCGGCGAGCAGACCGAGGAGCCGCCGCCAATCCCGACCAACTGGCTGGCCGACTTTCCCGCACGCGTCGGTCGTGTAACCACCGCACTCGCCAAACTCCCGCTTCACCTACCCGCGCCGAGCGAGGAACCGCAGGGAGCCGACAACGTGCGGTGGATTCACCGCCGGTACGAGGTCCTGGTCCCAACCGCACAGGCCGCGGCCGAAAGCCTGCGCGGTTTCGAGCCGCTGCGCGATGCCGCCCCCGGCGTCACGTTGCGCGTCAGCGAACACCCCACCTCCGTGCAGGTGCAAGTCGGCGTTGACGGCCTGCTCACCCACACGGTGGCGCTGCAGTGGGCGCGCCATCATCCGCGCGTCGCCATCATAGTCGACAACCTCGGCAGCAACCTCCTTGTGGCTCGCGAACTGGCCACTCTCGACGCCGCGCTGACCCTTGCCGTGCAGCCTCTCGAGCCTTTCGCCCGTGAGGTGGCAGAGCTGGCAAACCTCTATCAACGCCAGGTTCTCGTGCACCTTCCCGAACCCGTCCCCGCCGCCCGCGGTGGTGGCGTCATCGACCAGGCCGCCGTGCTCCGCAGCCTCAACGATAGCCTCGCCTCCATCCCCAGAGCCGTCGGCGTCACCGACGACCGCGAAGGAGGGCCGCTGAGCAACCCGGTGCAAGCGCGCTGGGTTCTGGAACGCCTCAAAGAGGACGCCCTGTTCTTCATTGACGGCGTGACCGACCCCTCCAATGTTGCGTGCGACGTTGCCGGTGAGCTGACGCTTCCGTGTGGCAAGGCATCCATGGTGGTACACGAGACCCAGGACGAACAGGCAATCAGTACCCAGTTCGAAAAGTTGCGGCAGATCGCCCAGGCCAGGGGTAACGCCCTGGTCATCCTGCGTGCCGGTCCCGCGACCGTTACCGCACTGCGTGCCGCCTTGACCGATCTCACCGCCGCCGGGATAGAGATCGTGCCTGCCTCTAGCATCATCTTCGATCGATTCTTGTCGCCCGGCTAACCGGTCTGTTACAGTCGGGCGCATGCCGCCGCGCACCGAGCAAGCGTCCCTCCCGGCACTTCTCACCGTCTCGGAGCTGACGCGCCTCGTTCAGACCGTTCTGCAGTCGGCGTTTGGCGAGTGCTGGGTGGTGGGGGAGGTCTCCAACCTCCGCACGCCGCAGTCGGGTCACGTGTACTTCAGTTTGAAGGACGAAGAAGCGCAGGTCGCGGCCGTGATGTTTCGTTCGGCCCGGACCCGGCTACCCTTTCAGCTTCAAGACGGCATGGAGGTCATCGCGCGGGGACGTGTCGACGTATACCCGGTGCGGGGTGCGCTGCAGTTCTATGTCGATGCGCTGGAACCGCGAGGCTTTGGCGCACTCCAACTCGCACTCGAACAACTCAAGCGACGTCTCGCCGCCGAGGGCCTGTTTGCGGAAGACCGCAAGCGGCCCCTGCCCTTTCTGCCGCGTGTCGTGGGCATCGTCACGGCGCTGGGTGGCGCCGCGGTGCACGACATGTTGGTCACCTTGCGCAGCCGCTGGCCCGGCGTCCATGCGGTCATCCGACCGGTCCGCGTGCAGGGCGATGAGGCAGCTCCGGACATTGTCGCCGCCATCGCGGATTTGCAGGAGGTGCCAGGCATCGATGTGATGCTCGTTGGACGCGGGGGCGGGTCCATCGAGGATCTGTGGGCCTTCAACGACGAGCGCGTCGCCCGCGCCATCGTCGCCTCCCGGGTCCCCGTGGTTTCCGCCGTCGGCCACGAGATCGACGTAACCATCGCCGACCTTGTCGCCGACCGTCGCGCCGCCACGCCGACGGCGGCCGCGGCGCTGGCGGTACCCGATCGGCGCGATCTGGACAAGCGCGTGAGCGCTGCGACCACCGCGTTACAGGCCGCTTGCCGGCGGCTCTTGCGGCAACGGATCGAACGCCTCGACGGGCTTGTGCGGCGCTTGCGCGACCCGCGTCAGATCGTCCGCACGCTTCAGGTTCGCACTGACGAACTGGGGGAACGGGCGATCCGAGCCATGGAAAACCGTCTGCGCCTGGCGCGCCAGCAAGTGCGCGCCGCCGGCGAACGACTGCACGCCCTCAGTCCGCTGGCCGTGCTCGATCGCGGTTTTTGCATCGTGCGCCGCGAACACGATGGCGCCATCGTGCGCGACGCCTCCCCACTGGAAATAGGCGAACACCTGCGGATACGCTTCGCTCGCGGTGGCGCCCGCGTGCGGGTGGAAGAGAAGGATCCCGCCTGACTAACGCCACACCATCCATTTATGGTACCCCGAACGACCCGGAGAAAGACGGTGACCAACCAGGCCCAGGAAACGCCCCCTCAGCGCTTCGACGAGGCGCTCGCCGAATTGGAGCGTCTTGTCGGGCAGCTCGAACGCGGCGACCTGCCACTCGAGGCGGCACTGGCTACTTTCGAGACCGGCGTGACGCTCGTGCGCCAACTGA
The DNA here is from genome assembly GCA_023150935.1 of Candidatus Binatia bacterium. Classification (NCBI taxonomy): domain Bacteria; phylum Candidatus Binatota; class Binatia (SeqCode); species Binatia bacterium. The sequence goes on from JAKLJW010000021.1 coordinate 19,070, forward strand.
GTGAGGCACTGAGCGCGGCCGAGGCCCGCGTCGAGGTGCTCACCCGAGACAGCGACGGGACGCTCCGCCGTAATGCCCTCCCCGGCGACGCCGACGGGAAAACTTGACGCCACGCGGCACAGCCGCCGTTCGAGAGTCGACGGTTGTGAGTGTCGTGGCCGATGAGGAATATGACAGTGGATCTTACTCGGTACCTCAGCAAGCGGGAACTGCAAATCAATCGCTGCCTTGATCAGTGCCTGGGCGGCGCCGGAGGCAACGACCGACTGCACGAGGCAATGCGCTACAGCTTGTTTTCCGGCGGAAAGCGAATCCGGCCCGTCCTCGCCCTCGCGGCCACGGAGGCGGTTGGCGGCCAGCTCGCGCGGACGCTGCCGTTCGCCTGCGCCCTGGAGATGATTCACGCGTACTCGCTCATCCATGACGACTTGCCGGCCATGGATGACGACAGCTTGCGCCGCGGCAAACCCTCGAACCATGTCGTCTTCGGCGAGGCCCTGGCCATTCTCGCCGGAGATGCCCTGCTCACCGAGGCGTTTCGCGTGATGGCCGAGTCGGTCGCCGCGGCCGGCGCAAGGCAAAGTCGAGCCGTGCAGGTGCTGGTCGAGCTGGCGGTAGCCGCGGGCGCTCGCGGCATGGTCGCCGGCCAAGCTGCCGACATGGAAGCCGAGGACACCGACGCCGATCTGCCTACGGTCGAGCTAATCCACGTCCGCAAGACCGGCGCGTTGATTCGGGCTGCCGTCCGTGGCGGTGCCATCCTCGGCGGCGCCCGGGCCTCGCAACTGCGCCGGCTGACGCTCTTTGCCGAGTATCTTGGTCTCGCCTTTCAAATCACGGACGACATTCTCGACGTGGAGGGCGGCACCTCGACCACAGGCAAGATCGAGGGCCGTGACATGGTCCGGCATAAAGCGACCTTCCCGGCTGTGCTGGGAATGCCCGCCGCCAAGGCGCGCGCGCAGGAGTTACTCGCCGACATGCAGGAGCAGCTCCGGCCGTTCGGCCGCAAATCCCAGCCGTTGCGTGAGATCGCCGGCTTCGTCGTCGGCCGCGCCGCACCGGCGTAACACGATGCCGTCGACCCGCGAACGCGTCGACTTGCTGCTCGTCGATCGGGGTCTGGCAGCGAGTCGAGAACGGGCTCGCCAGCTCGTCATGGCCGGCGAAGTGTGGGTCGACGGCGTGCGCGTCGACAAGCCGGGCACCATGATCGGCGGCGCCTCGACAATCGAAGTGCGCGGCGCCGGCATACCGTTCGTCGGCCGTGGCGGTCTCAAGCTTGCCGCCGCCCTCGAGCACTGGAAGATTTCCGCCACCGGCGCCACCGCGCTCGATGTCGGGGCTTCTACGGGCGGCTTCACCGATTGCCTGCTGCAGCGCGGTGCCCGGCACGTTACGGCCATCGACGTGGGTTACGGACAGTTCGCGTGGTCGCTGCGGCAGGATCCGCGGGTGACGCTCATCGAGCGCACCAACATCCGGCACTTCCGACCGGAGCAGCTTGGGCACGCTGCCGACATCGCCGTCGTCGATGTGTCGTTCATCTCGCTCCGCCTGGTGCTGCCCGCGGTGGCGCCGCTGGTGAGACCCGGCGGACGCATCCTCGCGCTCGTGAAGCCGCAGTTCGAGGTCGGCAAGGGAGCGGTGGGCAAGGGCGGCGTGGTCCGCGACCCAGCACAACGCCGGGCCGCGGTCGAGTCGATCCGCACGACCGGCATCGCCATGGGCCTCGCTTGCCACGGCGAGTGCGAATCCCCGCTCCCCGGCCCGAAGGGCAATCGAGAGGTGTTCCTGTCGTTCACCACCCCGCCCGCGTAGCCTGTGGAAGTCTCCTCCGCCGCCCCCCTCCGACGGCATTTGTGACTCGCTTCGACGGGCAAACAAATCCCGGATGTTCCTCGGGCCGAGCGGTTGACCGGTTCACACCGCAGGTTGTATCCGTTCGAACCGGGTAGCGCCGTCCTTTCCGGCGCGTATCGAGGTATGGTGGGTTAACGAGTCATCTGGAAAAGGACCGCGCATGTCCATTCGCGACATCGCCCGACAGGCAACGCTGATCGCCACGGTCGCACCGATGGCCGGCATCGCCTGGCTTAATCTCCGCCTGCGCCCGCGGCGAGGATCGCTTCGCCTGGCTGTTGGACCTACCCTCGCGCGGCGACTGCTCCTTCGCCGCCGTCCTCGACGCGGCGGACACGAACGAGCGTGTCGTCTACGACTACAGCAGCCCGCTCGACGGTCCGGACCTACCTTGGCTCGGCGGGCAGAGGGGCGCAACCCGCATCTATCGCCACCTGCTGCGGTTCAACCTCGATCGGTGAGTATACGTCGAACCACATCCGAGCCTCGCGTTCCGCACTCGGGTGGTTCTCGTGATAGAGGGAGAGTCTATCGGTCGGACCGCCGTCAGAGGATAGCCAGTGGTCAAGCATAGCGTCCTGCTCGACGCCGCCACCATCGCAACGCGGGTCGCCGGCGTGGCCAGAGCCGTGCGCAGCGAAACGGAAGGCTCGGCTCTCACCGTTATCGGTCTGCTAACCGGAAGCTTCGTGTTCGTCGCCGATCTGGTCCGTGCACTTTCGCTAGAAGGTGTCGAAACTTGGATCGACTTCATGGCCGTCTCCCATTACGGCACCCCCGCCCGGGCCAGCGACACGGTGCAGATCCGCAAGGACTTGAGTATCGACATTCGCGGCCACCACGTCCTGCTGGTCGACGACATTCTCGACACGGGTCTCACCCTGCGCTACGCGCGCGATCGCGTCTCGTCGCTCGCCCCGGCCTCCCTTCGTACCTGCGTGCTTCTCGACAAACCCGACCGGCGCCTCGTACCCATCGAGGCCGACTATGTCGCTTTCGCCATTCCGGACCGCTGGGCAATCGGTTACGGGCTGGACCTCGATGGACAGGGGCGCGGCCTGCCCTATGTAGGCGCAGTGGACGACTCGTCGCCAAAGGGCGCAAAGCGGGGCAACACGTGAACGACACGGTCCGGTTGGCGCCCACGCCCGCGCAACTGGCCCGGCGCATCGCCGTCGCTCGCGGCGACGAACCGGCCGATCTGATCGTCGCCGGTGGACAGCTCATCAACGTCTTCTCCGGCGAGATCTATCCCGCCGACGTGGCGCTGGCCGACGGTTTCGTCGCCGGGATAGGGACCTCTCGGGGAAGGGAATACATCGATGCTACCGGCCTGTTTGTCGCCCCCGGTTTCATCGACGCCCATATCCACATCGAGTCGACCATGCTGACGCCTGCGGAATTCGCACGCGTCGTTGTTCCTCTCGGCACCACCACCGTGGTGGCCGACCCGCACGAGATCGCCAACGTATGGGGCCTCGCCGGGATCGACTACATGCTGGAGTCGACCGCGGACCTGCCGCTTTCCGTGTTCTTTATGCTTCCGTCGTGCGTACCGGCGACCGCACTCGAGTCCGCCGGCGCGCAGCTCGGGACCGCGGAACTGGCAACTCTGATCGATCATCCGCGGGTACTTGGGCTTGCCGAGGTCATGAACTACCCGGGCGTTATCAGGGGCGACGCCGATGTACTGGCGAAGATCCGCCTCGCCGGACACAAGTCTGTCGACGGGCACGCACCCGGCCTCTCCGGCGCCGCCCTTAACGCCTACGTGGCCGCGGGGATCGGTTCCGACCACGAGTCCACCAGTCTTTCCGAAGCGACCGAGAAATTGCGCGCCGGCATGCAGATCTTCATTCGGGAAGGAACGGTGGCCAAGAACCTCGCCGCACTCCTGCCGCTCGTCACTCCCGCCACGGCGTGGCGCTGTGGCCTGGTTACCGACGACCGCCATCCGACGGACCTGCTCACGGAGGGCCACGTCGATTTCCTGCTGCGCCGGGCCGTCGCTGCCGGCCTCTCGCCGCTGACCGCCATCGCTCTCGTCACCGCCTCTCCGGCCGCCCATTTCCGTCTCGGTGACCGTGGGGCCGTGGCCCCCGGATATCGCGCCGACCTCGCGCTCATCGACAGCCTCGAGACGTTCCGCGCTCGGATCGTCATCGCCGGCGGCTGTGTTGTCGCGCGCGACGGAAGTCTGTGCATCGATCTGCCCCCATCCATGCGCGCGCCCGCCCCGGCGATCGACATCGGCTGGTCAAATCTTGGACCGATCGCGCTTCCGGCCAACGGTCATCGTCACGGTAAAGTGATCGACCTGATCCCGAATCAATTGACCACCGGGCGCGCCGTTCTGCCGATGCTGATCCGTGATGGCTGTGCGATAGCCGATCCATCGCGTGACCTCTGCAAGCTCATCGTGGTGGAGCGGCATCACGCCACCGGTTCGGTCGGCGTCGGCTTCGTCCGCGGCTTCGGATTGCAGGCCGGGGCTCTCGCGTCGACGGTCGCACACGACTCGCACAACATCGTCGTCGCCGGGACCAGCGACGCCGAGCTGATGTTTGCCCTGCGCGCGGTGGAGCAAATCGGCGGCGGACTCGTGGCGGTGCGGACCGGCGCGATCCTCGCCGCCGTCCCGTTGCCGATCGCCGGGCTCATGTCCGACCGTTCCGGACCGCAGGTAGCAGCGCAGATGTGCGCCGTGCTCGACGCGGCGCACGGCCTCGGCTCGTACCTGGACGATCCCTTCATGGCGCTCTCGTTTCTGGCTTTACCGGTGATTCCGGCGCTGCGGCTGACCGACCGTGGCCTGGTCGATGTGGAGCGTTTCACCGTCGTGCCTGTCCTTGGGGACGACTGAGCTGCCGGCACCTTGCGGCGACCGACCGTACAAAGTCACGCATACCAGCGACCGTTCAACAGGGCTTCGCCCAGCGGCCGGCGGCAAGTGTCGAAACCCAACCCACATTCTCTGGGGTTCCAACCCGTGCTTATCCCGTTGCTTGGTCACGCCGGTCAGATCTGTGGTCGCACCACGGATGGCACGGCTCCTGCTGAGTCAAATGCCAGAGTGGTGTGAGGAGGTGCAGGATGGTGAAGCTGACGTGGTTGCCCAACTGGAGGGCATACGCAGTTCGTCGCGACGGGCGCATCATCGGTATGATTCGGTGTAGTCAGCCCTTGCCGTTCCGGATCGCAGTCCACTTCGCATAAACCTTGGAACGACTCGGCAGCGGGCGAGCCAGCCCCACGCAACCCCCGGATGCGGGGCCGCCCGCCCGTAAGTGCTACGCGAAGTTACACCGCCGCTCTCTCTTTCGGCGTTGTGCGCGTCGTTCGGGTAGGGTCCTGGGAGTCGCCGCTCCCACCTTCACCCCAACGCACTTTCCCACTTGTTTTCAACAATTTGGTGGACGGCTCCGCCGCTGCCAACGGGGTGCGTGCGCCGCGTATCCGGCTTGGGCGCCCCGGCCTCCCGTCACTCTGTTGCCGTTTTCACGCACCTGCAGCGCCATTGACGCTCGTCAGGCGCGTGGAGAATCGCCATGCGACATGCCGGTATCGCCGCCCAGCGTTGGCACGGCGCGTGCTTCGCTTAAGGTTGACTGACGGAGAACGGGATGACTCTCAAACTAACCTGGTTGCCCAACTGGAAAGCGTACTCGGTGCGTCGCGACGGGCGGGTCATTGGATTGGTCCGCTGCAAGCCACCGTTGCCCTTCAAGACCACGGTTGTGTTCGCGTAATGGCCCACGTTTCACCCAGCTAACTTCCACGGCGTTCTGGTACGCCGTGCTCACCGTTCGGACGGGGAGGCGTCCCCTCCCTTGCGCCGCCCCGTCCGAACCTCCCCCCGCTTCAAGAACCGTCCCTATCCCTGCCCCAGTACCAGGCGTCCGCCGCTGCGGACGAGTTCCTCGATGACTGGACCGCAGCGGGTCGCGCCGCAGTCGCCACTGCCACTGCCCGTCACGCGATTCACCTCCGCAACCGTCCGTGCTCCGGCCGCGATCGCGTCACAAATGCGGCCCATCCTTATTCCCTTACACACGCAGACGATCCTGAGACGCGCCTTTATTTCGGCGTCGCTCGGCCTGCGGCGTATGCTTTGTGGATCGTAGATCACAGACACAGCTTCGAATTTACCCTGCACGCGTCACGAATACAGCCCCCGCTCGGCTTGATCGGCCCCGGTACCGGGCATAGTCTCGAACTCGCCCGGGAGGGAGCGCATGGGAATCGCGAACGATCTGTCCTCTTTCACGGCCACGGTGATCCGCCTGGGTCGTGGACTCTATCCGCGAATCACGGCCGCAGATCGACAAGGCCCCGCGGAACCTTTGGATCTCTACGATTTCGAGGGTTGCCCCTATTGCCGTAAGGTCCGTGAGGTCCTCAGCGAGCTTGATCTCGACTACATCTCCTACCCGGTCGCCCGTGGAAGTGCCCGCCGTGTCGAGTTACGCAAGCGCGGCGGCAAGGTTCAGGTCCCCTATCTCGTCGACCCGAACACCGGCGAGGCCATGTACGAGTCCGAAGATATCGTCGTCTATCTGAATCGAACCTACGGTGGATCTCGACCCGCTGGTTGGAGTGTGCCGATTCCCGGCCTCGTGGACGACCTCGTCTCGGCAGCCGCCAGTGCCGCCCGATTGGGTGCCGGGACTCGCTGCCGGACATCGCAGCGCCACGACCTGCGTCCTCTCGAGCTCTACAACATGGAGGGCTCGCCGTACTGCCGAAAGGTGCGTGAAACCCTGACCGAGCTTGACCTGGTGCACCTCGTTCACAATGTGCCCAAGGGCAGTCCCAAGCGTCGCGAACTCGAACGCCGTGGCGGCAAAGTAATGGTCCCATATCTCATCGATCCCAACCGCGGAGAGGAGATGTACGAGTCCGACGATATCGTCTCCTATCTCCGCAAACACTACGGGACACCGACCCACGAAGACTCACCTACGCGGCGGGCGGCGACGCGCAAAGGCAAGGTGAGCGGGACAAAGGGCCGCGCGGGCCTGCGGTAGCGCCGCCTGACTCGTCCAGAGAACTGGAATCTCATGGCCCTGACGTCCAGGCGGCTGGACACCGGTTCGCGCCCACGGTCACTCGCGTTTAAGGCCCGGGTTCGCCAGCCGCTGGCATGTTCATTGCGTTACGCATCGTCTCGGAAGACGGGAGGTGCGTCGATGACCGACATGCAAGACCGGGAACTCTGGAGCATAGCGGTGTTCCGCCTGCGCGAGGCGGCCAATCGGATATTCGCGCTGGCCACCCGCGTGCGCGCGCCACGTGTCCGCAGTCGTCTGCTCGAGGTGTACGAACAACTCCGCGCTGAGGAAGCGAAGATCGCGGCCCTGGCGAGCGTGACGGTCAGCGGCGACGAATCGAGCACGGGGGACGAATTGACCTGCTGCGAGAAGAACGGCGAGGGGGCGGTGGTTGACGGCGCCCAAGCCGGCAAGCCGAGGCGTCCGGTCACTCAGTTAATCCCCAGTTGATCGCGCAGGAAGCGGCGCAAGCGTCCGACCAGCGAGACGTCCGCCGCCGCTGCGCGTGCCGACGTTGGCGCCGCCGCCTTCGGGGGGGAGGTCGGCGGCGCCTTCGGCGCTTCCCACCACACGAAGTCCGTTATCTCGAGGCCGGCAAGTCGACCGATCACCGGCACCAACTGACCCGCGATGAAGGCTCGCGCAGGGTCGGTATGCACCAGCAAGTCGATCTGGGTCACAAGACTCTCGTCCGAGCCGCTGAGGCTCGGCACCGGAAGCACCTCGCGGATCTCGGGCAGGGTCTGGCGCAGCGGTGCCGGCGCGATCCGGTCGAGCGCGGTCATCGCGGCCTGCCGGGCGGCCTCGTCCGGCGTATCGACCACGAACGTGAGAGACAGATAGCGGACTTTCGACGCGGCATCCTTCGGGCGCGAGATGCGGCAGAGGCCGCCGATCGCTTCGCGCCCCGGGGGCGCGATACGGAAATCGAAGAACGCCAGCATCTCCTCGCGCTGGTAGAGTCTGGTGAAGTCCTGCATCAGGTCTATGCGTCCGTCGCTTGCACCCATGGATTGCCTTCCTCCTTCCATCACCAGGGGTCAGGCGTCGACCTCGCGTCGCGCGTTTGAGCCGACCCCGGCACCCCCTATACTATATCCAAAGAAGGAACGAAGATCGCGGCAAACGTAATCGAACGAGGCACCTCGAGTGCCGTGACAGAGAAGGCGTCAGTCGCTCCGGCGGCCGCCGCGGCGACGCGCAAGGTTCGCCGGGGCCTCGCCTTTCGCCTGACCGTCCTCGTCTTTGCGGGTGGCGGGACCGTCGTCGCCCTGATGCTCGCATATAACTACCACGTCGCCCGCCGCCTCATCCTTGCAGAGGCGGAACGCGGCGCCACCAACCTGGCACGATCGGCCGTCAACCACGTGGGCGCGGTGGTGCAGTCCACCGCTCGTGTGCCCGATTACCTCGGCGTCCTGCTTTCCAATTCCGATTACACCGAGGACGAAATCCTAGCTCTCGTGCGCACCACGGTCGAGGCGAGCCCGACCACGTACGGCTCCACGATCGCCTTCGCCCCGTATGGCTTCGACCGCCAGCGGCAGTATTTCGCCCCGTACTTCTACCGCAAGGATCCCGGCACCATCGACCTCCGCTGGCTGGGCGGCGACACGTACCACTACTTCACGATGAGCTGGTTCGAAAGACCACGCGACCTCGGCCACGGCACCTGGAGCGAGCCCTACTTCGACGAGGGCGGCGGCAACATCCTCATGGCCACCTACTCGGCGCCTTTCACGAGGATCTCCGACGCTCAAGCGCGTTTTGCGGGCGTGGTGACTGCGGATATGGCACTCGACTGGCTGGAAGCCTACGTCGCCTCGTTGCGCCTCTACAACAGCGGCTACGCCTTCCTGATTTCCAAAGCGGGCACGATCATCACGCACCCGCGCCGCGAGTACGTGCTGCGGGAAACCATCTTCAGTCTGGCGGAGCGACAGCGGAATGCCGACCTCCGCCGGATTGCCGAAGACATGGTCCACGACGGCACCGGTGTCGGCCGCGCTTATTCGACCGTCGCCGAGAGCGATTCCTTCTTCGTCTATGCGCCGGTTCCTTCTACCGGCTGGACTCTGGCGGTGGTCTTTCCGGAAGACGACCTGCTCGACGATGTCGTCGCGCTCACATACGCGCAGATTGGCCTGGCCACCACCGGCGGCGCGCTCCTGCTTCTCGTCGTCGTCGCCATCTCGCGCTCGATCGCCCGTCCACTCGTCACGCTCTCGACGGCCACCGAAGAAATCGCTCGCGGCAACCTCGACACGCCCCTCCCCGAGGTGCGATCCACGGACGAAATCGGCACACTGGCGACAGCGTTCCGACAGATGCAAGGGGACCTCAAGGCATACCTGGCGGAGCACGACCAGCTCGTCGCCATCCGAAGCGAGCTCGACGTTGCGCGCCGAATTCAGCAGTCGATCCTGCCGCGCCGCTTTCCGCCGTTTCCCGATCACCCCGAGATCGAGATCTTCGCCGAGATGCTGCCTGCGCGGGAGGTCGGTGGCGACTTCTACGACATCTTTCTGGTCGACGACGCCCACGTTGGGTTCGCCATCGCGGACGTGTCCGGCAAGGGCATCCCGGCCGCCATCTTCATGGCCATGACCCGCACGCTCCTGCGCTCTACGGCCGTCTCTGGCCTCACCCCCGGCGAGTGCCTGCGCAGGGTCAATCGGCTCCTCTGCCTCGAAAACAACGCCGCGATGTTCGTGACGCTCTTCTACGGCATCCTGGATCTGGAAAGCGGCCACCTCGATTACGCCAACGGCGGACACAACCCACCTTTCGTTCTGCGCGCGGATGGTAGTGCCGAATCCCTGCCGGGCACCGGGGGAACCGCGCTCGGCGTTCTCGACCATCTCCACTACGGAGTGGCGACGTCACGCCTTCAGCCCGGCGATGGACTGTTGCTGTACACCGACGGCGTCACCGAAGCGATGGACCCCGAAGGCTCGCTGTTCACCGAAGCCCGCTTGCGCGTCGTGCTGGACACGCTCAAAGGTCTGACCCCGGTAGCCGTTATCCACGCGGTTCTCGATGCCGTAGACAAGTGGGGATCGACGGCACCGCAAAGTGACGACGTCACCGTCCTCGCGATCCGCTGGACCGGAGGTGAAGCGGACGCATGAAGCCCGCGAGCGGTAGTGCCGATATCTACCTGCGCAACGATCTGCGCGAACTCGAGCGTTTGCGTGTCGCCGTCGAAGCGTTCGGGGCCAATTACTGCCTGCCGGGGCCGCTCTTGTTCGAGCTGAATCTGGCCCTCGAGGAGTGGGTTACCAATATTGTCGCCTACGGCTACGACGACACCGAACCTCACTCCATCGCTGTCCGGATCAGCCTCGACACCACTGCGGAGGGACGACACGTTGCCATCGAAGTCGAAGACGATGCGCGGCCCTTCAACCCACTGGAGGTCCCGCCGCCGCGTCTCGATCTGCCGATCGAGGAACGCCCCGTCGGCGGCCTCGGCATTCACTTCCTGCGCCGCTGCATGGACAGCGTCGCGTACGAACGCGTCGGTACCCGCAACCGCCTCTTGCTGCGTAAGCAAGTCGTGGGATAACCCGTCTGGAAGATCGGCATGACACGTGGCCAGGAGAGCGGAGGTGCAAGGACAAGGTGCCCGGCCCGAACCCGGGACGGGTCTCCGCGCCCGAGCCTGTTGTTGATAGAATGCTCAGCGCGAGTCACAGCGGCGACGGCACGCAGACAAAGAGGGCTTATGGACATCACCGAATCACGACAAAACGGCTTCCTTATTCTGACCGTTACCGGGCGGGTGGACGCGAGCAACGCCTCGAGTCTGGAGAAGACCCTGCTCACGGCAATCGACGGTGGCGAAAGACGGATTGTGGTCGACTGCGCTCCGCTGGAGTACATCAGCAGCGCCGGGCTGCGCGCGCTCCTTCTTGCCGCCAAGCGCGTCGCCCCCGGCGGCGGCGCCCTTGCGCTGGCCGCACTGCGCGACGAAATCAAAGAGGTCTTCGACATGGCGGGCTTCTCGGCGATCTTTCGCGTCTTCCCGACCACCGGGGACGCACTCGCCGCAGGGCGCTAGCGAATCGCCGGGAAGGGCATTGCACTCGCCCTCCCGGGAGCGCGCGGCTTTTCCGCCTCGCCTTATCGCTCGAACTCCCCCTGGCCCGACCGCTGCCGACCCGCCTCGGCGCCGCCGGAGCCGTCATCGTCGTACGGCATGATCACCCACAGCACGATGTAGACGATCACCCCCCACCCGGCGCCCAGCAGGGTCAACAGAACGGCTGCCAGCCGGAGGGCGGTCACCGAGACGCCGAACTGCCGGGCCAACCCTGCGCACACGCCGGCAATCATCTTGCCTCGGCGAGAGCGCTGCCAGGGTCGGGTTAGAGGCGAGCCGTCGAGCAAGCTGCCGCACCAACGGCATTTAACCGCTTCGTCGCGGATCTCTTCTGCGCAATATGGACAACGTCGCATCGCACCCTCACGTCGGAACGGCGGCAGCAGACCACCGGTACTGCCGCCCCATCACTAGCGGCACCGCCGCGTATGTAATCCCGCACAGCAAGACCAGAAACGCCGCGTAGGTAGCCACCACGTACAGGGCCACACCGGCCGGCAAGACCATCGTCGCAGCGCGGTATACCAGGCTGAGAACGTAGGCGTTGTACAGGAGCACCGCCGGGAGGGGCAGCAGACCAACCAGCACGGCGGCGGCCACCTCACGCCCGTAGGCACGGCGCGCCCGCCGCGTCAGTTCCGGCCGCAACTGCACCATGGTTCGCTGCGACAGCGCCCCCACATCGACGCCAACCCGGCCCGCCGCAAGCACCGCCTCTATCTTCTCCACGGGGGGTGGCTTGGCCCGGCAGGTCTCGCACGCCAACACGTGACCGCGCAGCCCGTCTCGGGTCACCGACCGGCTCATGACGCCTCCCCGCGCACCGCCGCCGTCATGCGCGCCAGGGCTGCGTGCAGACGGCTCTTGACCGTCCCCAGGGGACAGCCCACGATGTCGGCCACCTCGGCCTCCGTAAGATCCTCGTAGTAGCGCAAGGTCACCACCTCTCGTTGCGCTTCCGGCAACAACGCCAGCATTGCGGCGGCATCGAGAGCCGCCTCCGTACGCTCCATACCCACCGCAGCTACCGCGTCGCAGGCGGCCGGGTCGACCGGTTCGGGCGGACGTCGCCGATGCCAATCGCGGCAAAGATTGAGGGCGATCTGGAACATCCAGGTCGAGAACCGACGTTGGCTGTCGAAGCGAGACGCCTGGCGAACCACCCGAGCCCAGGTCTCCTGATACAAGTCCTCGACATCTCGCCCACCCGTATTCCGATAAACGAAGCCGGCCAGCGGTCGCTCGTAGCGCCGCAACAGCTCGCAGAGGGCGTCCTCACTGCCAAGCGCCAACTCGCTGACGAGTTCCTCGTCCGTCATCCGCGCCGTCGGTCGACTCCGCGCAGCTCACACGCGCCCGCCCGGACCGGTTGCACCGGGACGCTTCGCGGTCACGGAGCGTCACGCACCTCCGGCACCGTATACTCCTGGCCGTCCCCGTTGCCTACACGTCGCGCACCCACATCGGGTCGCGGCTCGTCCCCCCGGGGTTCCTGCCGTCCCCCTAACCATCCCGCTAACTCCAGGGCTCGGCCCAACATCTGCTCCAACGCCGACTCGCCCCCCGGGTCGCGGGGAATCACCAACCACAGCGCCCCGTACAGCAGCGGCCCCAGAAAGTGGAAGAACGTCAATACGACGAAGACGAGGCGCACCGCCGCAACCGGCACCGCCAGCGCGTGACCGACCGCAGCGCAAACCCCGCCCAGCCGAGCCTCCGCATGGCTTCTGTGCCACCGGTCCACACCGAAGGACGTCAACCGACTCCGGCAGTAACGGCAGCGTACGGCCTCGACGTTGATCTCCTCGGCACAATATGGACAACGCTTCGTGCTCATCGCGGCTCCTCCTTACGCCGTAATACGCGGGGACCCGCCGGAAAGTTCGACTCCTCTCACATCAGGCGTGTTTTCTTGTTTGAAAAGCGTGACCCGCAGAGTAATAGGGATTGTACATGCGCGCGCGCGGGTCCAGAGTTCCGGCCCTGGCGGCCGGGCTGGCCGCCACCGTGCCCCGGTGGACGCAACGGTTGATCCTGTGTGCCACAGCAAGCTTCGCAATCGCCTGTGTGGCCACGGGTCACTGCCCAGCCCAATCCCCCGAGCCACCGCAAGAAGACATCATGCAGCGCGATATCCCCTCGAAGCCGATCACGCTGGGGGACATGGTCAATCGCGGCCTCTTCGCCATAGCTCGCGAGGTCTTCTCCCGGAACTCCGTGTCGCAAATGCACGAGGAGGACTTCGGCGCACCGAAACGAGGCGTCCAGGTCGACCTGTTCACCCCGGGCGATGCCGGCGTCACGGTCCGCTATCGCTGGTAGGAAGAAGCCGGATCAGATCAGCGCCGCGGCCAACAGAACCACCATCGCCACGGCTACGGCTGCCTTGAGCACGAATCCGAGAAGGCGTCCGCGCATAGCCGCAAACCCAGTCGCAAACGCAGCACCGGTATCGCCGCCTTCCCACGCCACCGCTAACGCCGCGCCGGCAAACGCCCCGGCCAAAGCCCCCAGAAGCGCCCCCACCCCGAACAGAAACGGCACCCCGAGCAGCCCACCTACGAAACTGCCAAGGAGTGCTCCCGCAAATACCCGCCAGGAAGGACGCGCGCTGGCCGCCCCCGCACTACTGGCCAGAAACTCGATCCCCTCGCCGAGCACGGCCAGTCCGGTCAACCACCCGATCGTCGCCCAGCTAACGGCCCCGAAGCCCGTCGCCCAAGCATATATTAACGCGGCGCCGAGGATCACGAACGTACCCGGCAAGCCGAACACGAGAGAAAACAGGGCGGCCACGCACACTGCAAACAGAACGAAGACACCGAGAACGTAGAGGACCGTTTCCACTCAACACCCCACATGGACAGGACGAATCACAGGCATCGGCACCGAGGACGCCACGAGTAACGTCAATAGAGCGGTTCACCCTCGATCGGTGGATCGCCCGGAGGAGGGCCTTCGACCACGGGACCTCCAACCGGCCCGTCGCCCACCCCTACGGCGGCACCGCCGACGGGCGGACCGAATATTGGCGCGTCGACCACCGGAGCGCCTTCGACCATCGGCCCGCCGATGGGTTCGTCTCCAACCGGTCCGCCACCAACGTCCGGCCCGTCAATCGGCTCGTCGACTACCGGCCCGCCCCCCGTACCACTATAGTCCTGATCGTCATCCAGATCGAAGTCCTGCGCCCAACCGGCAGCCGACCACGACAGCAAGGCAACAACCAGCAACCTCGAGAGCCCTGTGCGCATATCGCAACCTCCTGCCGCATTGTACCGGGCGCGGCGCCCACACCCCAACCTGAATCGGGAAATCCAGGGCTGCCGCAAAGGCGGTCGCCGCGAACCCTCGCTAGCGCGACAACTCGGGCGGGTCCGGCCGCGGCAAACGGGCCTCGACCGGCAACAGGGGCGGCAGCCTCGGCGGGTCGGCCTGATACCAGTACGCCGTACTCGAGTAGTCGTTGGCCAGTGCGTTGTTGTGCCCGGTCTCGATAGTTACGCGGATCGATCGCTCGAAACGGACCGGGTCCTCGATATGGAACCGGTACATCGAGTTCTTCCCGCCCCAGGGCCAGGCATCAGTGCCACTGTAGACGCTGATACCGTGATAGGGTGCGCTGTACTCCTGCTTCGGGCAGAAGGCGGTACAGAAGTAGTCTTCGGTGCCAGTGCCGTGGAGCCGCGGCGGCCACGGTTCGCCATCGACGAAGATCATGTCGTCGCCCTCGCCGTACCAATCGTTCACCTGCCGCTCGAAGACGTCGACATTCAGGTTGCAACCGACGTAATGGCCACGGCCCGTGACGTCGAGAATGACGTAGTTGTCCTTCCCGGTGAGGTTCGGCTGCAGCCAGGGACCGTTCATCCCCATGCCAATCCCCACCGGCCTCCGCTCGTCGAGCTGATAATCGCCGCGCCCATACCCCATGGCCCGTGCCGTCCCGGCCGTTTGTTCCACCCGGTTCCACCACGCACAAAAGCGCGCCAGGTCGGGATCGGCCTGCGGATGTTCCTCGTAGTCGATGTAGAAGAACAATAGCCTGACGCTCGCCCCCTGGTTCTCGATCTCGAAACGCGCACCGTCCGTAAACGGCATCGGAAACCAGCAGTTGAAGCCTTTGCCGTCCTGCGGGCTCATCTGCAGCGGCAACGACACGAAGTTGCGCCGCAGCCCGAAGCCCACCCCGAAAAAGTCGCCCAACGGCACCTCGATGCCAGGTTGCGGCGCCCCATCCCAGTACGCGCGGAACACAGTCTGCCGCAGTTCGTGCGTTTCCGCCGGCACCGACATCATCGTCATCCAGACGTGCCTTACGCACCCCGGGCCATCGATCTTACCGAGCGACACGCACTCGCCCGGCTGAACCGCCAGGCAATCCAGATTGCCCCCGCTGCGGTCCCAAGACGACAGGCGACGGCTGCGGTAATTCCGCAATCGCGCCAAACCCGCCAGGCTCCCCGATCCGAGATCCATCCTCGCTCCCTCGCGCTGCATATGCCGTGCTCCTTGTCCCGCGCCCCACTGGGGCGTCCCGCGCGGGCCGCTAATCCCGCGCCCTCCGATAACCCTGCCGCACCGCCTCCGCCTCACTCTCGAAGTACACGCGGTTGCGCTCGCTGACGCTCCCGTACGTGCGCTGGCCCGGCAGGTGGTATACGCGGGAGCGGCGATTGCCCATGATCCGCCCCTCGATCGGCGACCCCGCGCGAGCCGCGGCCGCCCACATGCCCCGTCCCGCCGCACGCGCCTCGGCTTCGAGCCGCCGAAACTCGTCTCGATACGCGAACCGGAACCGCGTGTAAGCCCGCGCATAGCCCTGACGCACCAGCTCGCGATTGAAGAACGTACCGTCTTCGAGGAAGACGTAGGCCAGCAACCGCCCGTACGCGTCGATCCGGTCTTCCGGCCGCACCTCCAGACGCACCCGGCGCCCGGTTAGTGCTCGCCGCGTAAACTCGGTCGCCTCGCGACCGAACGGTTCTCCCGGCCGCTCGCCATGCGCGACCTCCGGAGTGTCCACACCAATCAAGCGTACAGTTGTCTGCTGCCACCGGTCGCCGACACGGATTGTGTCGCCATCGATCACGGTCGCGACCGTAGTCCACGAGTCGCCTCTGGCATCGCCTCCTACTAGAAGGAAGCCCGCAACCACCGCCAGCAGCGCACCGAGGGCCGCCGCCAGCGTACCTCTCACGACCGGTTGTCCCACCAGCTTTCCTCCCCGCGCACCATCTCCGTACTCGTCGCAACCGTCAAGCCCGCACCGCCGCGGTCAGTGCATACCGTGGCGGCGCCTTCGACAGGCCCGCGACGGCCACGCTGCCGCCCCCTATTTCCCGGGTAATCCCCGCGGGTGTAGTAGTACGCCTCCCATGCCCGTGCGCGTGCAAATCGCCGGCGTTTCCACCGTTGACGAGGCTCGCGTCATCGAAAGCGCGGGCGGGGATGCTATCGGCCTCACCCTCCGTCTACCCACGGGCGTGCACGACGGCCTTACCGAGGCACGGGCGCGCAGTATCGTTGCCGCGCTGCCGCCGTGCATCACCACCGTTGCAATTACCTACGTGCGTACCGCCCGCGAGGCCATCGACCTCTGCCGCCCGCTTGGTGTCGGCGCGCTGCAGTTACACGGGGAGTTCCCCATCGGCGATCTGCTTATGGTGCGCGCGGCCCTGCCCCACCTGAAGATCATTCGCGCCGTCCATGTTACGGGGCCCGAGGTCATCGCCGCCGCCCGCCGGTTGGAGCAACGCGTCGATGCCCTCATCCTCGACACCTACGACCCGGACACCGGCCGTCACGGTGCCACCGGCAAGACCCACGACTGGTCGATCAGCCGCGCCATTGTCGACGCCGTTCGCGTACCGGTTATGCTTGCCGGCGGCCTCAACCCGGCCAACGTCGCCGCCGCGATCCACGCGGTACGTCCGTGGGGCGTCGACGTTCATACCGGCGTGGAACATCCCGACGGCCGCCGCGACTTCACTCGCATCCGCGACTTCATCGTCCGCGCGAAGATGGCTTGACCTGACACGCGCGCAGAGGTTTACCACCCGCCATGGCTAGAATTCCCTACGTGAACGCCGACACCGCCCCCGAACCGGTCCGCGACCTTCTCGCGCGTCTGCCCGTGCCCCTGAACATCTTCAAGATGATGGCGCACGCGCAAACGAACTTCCGGGCGTGGATACGCCTCGGAGCCTCTATCCTCGGCGAGCAGAAGCTCGACGCCCGCTTGCGCGAACTGGCTATTCTCCGCGTCGCGCAGCTTTCCCCGGCCCGTTACGAATGGGTGCAACACGTGCCCATCGCCCTGTCCACAGGAGCCACGCCGGAACAGATCGACGCGCTCGAACGCGGTGACAGTGACGCTCCATGCTTCACCGACGAGGAAAGGCTCGTCCTCGACTTTACTACCGAGGTCCTGCGCGACGTGCGGGCTTCGGACTCCACGTTCGCCGCCATGGCTCGCCGCTTTTCATCGCAGGAAATCGTCGAGCTGATCCTCGCCATCGGCTTCTATATGACAGTTGCTCGCGTCATGGAGACGACGGATATCGATCTCGAACCGGGCGCCGGGCTGGCGGTGGTCGAGGCACTCAAGCAAGAGCTTTAGCGGCCACTTCCGCCCCCCGGGTGCCCCGCGCGCCGGTCGCCTCAACCGACCAGCGCCACGGTCTTGATCTGTATCCACACCGCGCCGCCCGGCTCGATATCGAGAGCGGCGACGGACCGGCGCGTAATGCGCGCCAGGATGGGCACCTCGCCTACCTGCACGCGGACCAGCATGAGTGCCGGATGAGCGTCGGTGCCGATCGCGAGGACGCGCGCGGGCAGCGTATTGAGGATGCTCGTGGCGACCACGGGTTCGCGCGCGATGCTGACATCGCGCGCCAGAACACGCACGCGCGCGCGCTGTCCGGGCTCGCGGCCGAGATCGCGCACCCACAGCGACCCGCCGGCAAACGCCACCCTGGCGAGGTGCCACTCGGCATCACGCTCTACCACCGTGCAGTCCAGCACCACGCCCGCATCGTCCCCGAGGCGAAGCGGCAGATCGAGGCGAGCCAGCGTTTCGGTCAGCGGCCCGTGTGCCACGTCGCGACCGTCTTCCATGACCACGACGTAGTCGGCGAGGCGCGCCACTTCGTCCGGTGTGTGCGTCACGTAGACGACCGGGATCGCCAGATCGTCGCGCAAGCGTTCGAGGTAAGGTAGAACCTCCTGGCGGCGGGCCAGATCGAGGGCCGCCAATGGTTCGTCCATCAACAACAGCCGAGGGCTGGTGGCCAGCGCGCGCGCGATCGCCACCCGCTGCTGTTCGCCGCCCGAAAGCCGCTCGGGCCTTCTGGCCAGCAGATGTCCTATGCCGAGCAACTCGATGGCATGATCGAGCGACACGCGCCGGTCACCGGCGGCGATGCGCCGCCGGCCGAAATCCAGATTGGCGGCCACCGAAAGGTGCGGGAAGAGCCGCGCCTCCTGGAATACGTAACCCAGCGCTCGGAGATGGGTTGGAACCCGGCGCCGGCCGTCCTGCCAGACTTCGCCGTTGACCGCCAGAAATCCGTGATCGGTCCGCTCCAACCCGGCAATGCAGCGCAGGAGCGTGGTCTTCCCCGAGCCCGAGGCGCCGAAGAGCATGGTAACGCCGTCCCCGGGCAGCTCCAAATCGACGTCCAGCGAGAAGCCGCTGTAGGCGAGACGAAAGCGCGCGCGCACGCTCACGGCCGGCGCCCCGGCTTGAAGACCGACAGCATCAGCAAGACCGCGAACGAGAAGGCCAGCAACCCACCCGCAAGCCAGTGGGCCCGCTCGTATTCGAAAGCCTCGACGTAATTGTACACGCTCATCGACAGCACCCTGGTCTTGCCGGGGATGTTGCCGCCGATCATCAGTACCACGCCGAACTCGCCCACGGTGTGGGCGAAGCCCAGGATCGCGGCGGTAATCACACCCGGCCGCGCCAGGGGCAGAATCACGGAGAAGAACGTGTCCCACGGCGCGGCCCGCAACGTCGCCGCCACCTCGATGGGCCGATCGCCCACCGCCTCAAAGGCCTGCTGCAGCGGCTGCACTACGAACGGCATCGTGTAGATGACCGACGCCACCACCAGACCCGGGAACGTGAACGGCAGCAGTCCCAACCCCATCTCCTCCGTCATGCGGCCGATCGGCCCGTGCGGTCCCATCAGCACCAACAGGTAGAAGCCGAGCACCGTCGGTGGCAGCACCAGCGGCAACGTTACCACGGCAGCGATGGGACCTTTGAGTCGACTATGGGTGCGCGCCAACCACCAGGCAATCGGTGTGCCGACGACCAGGAGAAGCACGGTGCTAACGGTCGCCAACGCAACCGTGATCCTGATCGCCGCGATATCGTCCGCGCTCAGCATTGCCACCACCTCACGGTCCCTCTTCCGACCGGCGGCCCGCGCCCGGACCGCCGAACGCAAAGACGGCTCGCGGACCCGCAGCCGCCCCTCCCGTGTTCGCCGCTACCGTTTCCGCCGCCGGCGCTCCCGCGTCGGTCATTCGTTTACCGCACCGGGTCATAACATGTAACCGAAAGACCTGATGACCGTCCGCGCGGCCTCGCCCTGTAAATACCCGACGAAGGCGTCCACGGCGCGCTTTCCCCTCCCCTTTACTAGTACCGCCGCGTCCTGACGAATCGGCGGATGGAGATCTGCCGGAACGGTCCATGCCGAACCCGCCGTAATGCGGCCATCGGTCTGCACCTGCGACAGCGCCACAAAGCCCAGCTCGCAGTTGCCACTGGCGACGAATTGATACGCCTGGGACACGTTCTCGGCGACCACGAATTTAGGCTGCACCACCGCCAACAGACCGAGCGCCCCGAGCGTGCCGACCGCGGACGCACCGTAGGGCGCCAGCCTGGGGTTGGCGATCGCAAGATGTCGGAAGTTCCCGGCCTTCAACACCGCGCCCCGGTCATCGACGAATCCTGGCTTGGCCGACCACAGGACGAGCACGCCGACGGCGTAGGTGAAACGGCTCCCGGCGATCGCCAGTCCGTCCGCTTCGAGTCTTTCCGGAGTGGCGGCGTCGGCGGCCAGCAGCACGTCGAACGGCGCCCCGTTGCGGATCTGCGCATAGAACTGCCCCGTCGACCCGAACGACGCCACGATCTTGTGCCCGGTTTCCCTCTCGAAACCGGCCGCGAGGCGCCGCATCGGCGCCGCGAAGTTGGAGGCGACGGCCACCGACACATCGTCGGCCCACGCTGCCGACGCACAGATCAACGCGACGATAACCGTAATCCGATGCATCCCGAGATGCTCACCCCACACTTGTGCACGCGGCGCCGGTCCCACTCCATGTCTTCATGCCATTTGCACGGTCGGGGTCACCGTCGGCGGCGGCGACGGTGTCGGCGTGGTCCCGAATCCCGTGATGCGGTTCTCTCCACAGCCACTCCATATCGCCGCCCCAATAGCCAACACGAGGGCAACGACGCCTGCTCGTAGCCTCGTGCGTCGTCCGCTCACCCCAGCGACCCCACGAACGCCGCGTGCCGGTCGAGGACACGCAACACGGTGTCCCGGTCCGCCGCCGGCAACCCGAGCGTTACCCGGTCCACCCCGGCCTTGCGGTAGCACTCGATCGCGTCGGCGTCCGCGGCCGCTCCGAAAATGGTGCACTGCAGCGTGCGCGGATCGCGCCCTCGTTTCTCGGCCCGCGCCCGCACATCGTCGATACCCGCCACGACCGCCTCGGCATTGAGCCCGAGCGGCAGCCAGCCGTCGCAGTAATCGGCAACTCGTTGTCGTACCTGGGCCGAATGGCCCCCGAGCAGAATCGGTGGGTGCGGTTTCTGCGCCGGCTTGGGCCATGACCAGATCTTATCGAAGTCGACAAACCGCCCGTGGTATTCGGCTTCGTCGCGCGCCCATATTTCCTTCATTGCCAGCACCCGCTCCCGCAACAGCTCCCAGCGGGTCTTGAAAGCCGTACCGTGATTGGCCATCTCCTCGGCGTTCCACCCGCCGCCGATCCCGAATATCAACCGCCCGTTCGACAGCGCATCGAGCGTCGCCACCTCTTTTGCGGTGATGATCGGGTCGCGTTGGATGAGCAAACAGATGCCGCTCGCCACCTTGAGCTTCGTGGTCACCGCGGCCGCCATCGTCAGCGCCACGAACAGGTCGTGGGTGTGCCAGTAGTCCTCCGGCAGCGGTCCGCCGCCAGGCCACGGCGACACACGGCTCGCCGGTATATGCGTGTGTTCGGGGAACCACAGCGACTCGAAGCCACGCTCCTCGGCCGCCCGCGCCAGGTCATCGGGGCGTATGGAGTAATCCGTAGCGAACATCATCAGGCCGAACTGCATGCCGCGCTCCTCCTGTGAGGAGCACCTTGGCAAAGCGCACGGGCGAACGCCAGTCAGGTTAGCCCCGATCGGGACGGCGTGGTAAGAAACGGCACCGGCGCCACGCGAGGGCGGCCGTCAAGGAGACGAGATGAGGCATACAGGGTTGTCGTGGCTAACCGCTCCGGCGCTGTCGGCGGTCGCGATCGGGGTCCTTGCGCTACCAGCTGCCGCCGCCGCGGCGACAACGCTTTCGATATCGCACAACAGCGCCCCGGCAGGCGCCTCGGTCGACATGTGTGTCACGCTCACCGGCGGCGAGCGGCGAATCGCGGGCATCCAGGGAAACATCCTGCTGGATGCACGCTGCGCCAACGTCATTCGCGGCTCCGGAGACAGCGCCGAGTGTACCGTGGGACCCGCTGCCGCCCAGAGTGGCAAACAGCTCACCACCGTCATCGGTGGACCGATGTGCGGCAACAGCCCCAACTGCGTGCGCACCCTGCTACTCGCCTTCGACAATACGGATCCGATCGAGGATGGGACCCTGTTCTGCTGCGCCTTCACCATCCCGACCTCGGCGCCCGAAGGCGACTGCGTCTTCCAATTCTCGAAGGTGCGCGGCGGTACCGGTGCCGGCCAGCCCATTTTCGACATCGACACCCGCCCCGGCATCCTCTCCGTCAGCGGCGGTTCCCGCGGATCCTCCCGTCCGGGTAGCGCGGTTGACGGCGGCCTCACCGGCGCACCGCCGGTGGCCGCGGGGGGCGCCGAGCCCGCACCGCCGGGCGCACCGGCTGCGGGTCAATCCGCGCCGGCCGCGCCGGGATCCGCTCCGGCCGCCCCCGTCGGTCAAAGAGCCATCCCGCCCACGCTCGCCGCACCGGTGCCCGAGCACGGCGACCCCGGGCCGACGCCGGCCCCGGTCGCGCCCGAAACCGGAGCTCTGCCGGTTGGCGCAACGCCCGGCGCAGCGCCAACCTTGAGTGGGCCGGCGGCACCCGCCTTGCCCCCACGCACAGCGCCGGCCGCCGGCACCGAGACTCCCGCCGCGGCCGCAACCGCCGGCACCAAACCCACGGCGGCGAGCACCGTGGCCGCCGCCGCGGTCGCAACCCCGACCAAACCCGCACCGACCCGCACGCCGACGGTATCGCTGCCGACGACCACACCCACAACCCCGGGCGGCTGGTTCAGCGGGTGTCACGTGCGGCGCTGACCGCGTCGCCCTTCGTTTACTGGAGGTAACGCGGTGGCTGGGCGCGCGGATGCAGAGGCTTGCGGCTCGCAAAGCCGCCCTCGACGGTGTGGTAGTGCGAGATCTCCTTCTCGCCATACTGCCAACACAGGAGCACCACCTCGCCGTCGATCTCGGCCGGGAAATCGACCAGACCGAGTTCCAGTCCCTTGAACTTACCGCCACAGTCCTCGATCTCGCCGAGCAGAGCTTCCACCTCCGCGATCACCGGCTGCAGGTCCGGCCGCAACTCGACGATCTCGGCCATGGTCAGATCGTCCGCCGGTGCGCCGGTCACCCGCGCCAGCTCCGCCACTCCCTCGCGCAGCACGTGAGTGCCGCGTTGCAGACGTTCCATGATGAGCTCCAGTTTTGGAATCAACGCGTTCGCTTGCCGCACGCTGAAGAGCCGGTCACTCACGCCAGACCTCCCGCCGATTACGGGTTGCGTTATCGAGCGCCCCGGTTCTTGTCAAACTCCACGCACGTATCGGCGAGACCGACGCACGTACCTTGTCGCTCCCACCCACCTGTATTAGATTCCGCGCATGTCTGAGCCTCTCGATTCGAATGTGGGCGGCGACGAGCCCGACGAACAGGACGAGCCCAAGAAGCATCGCTTTCTCGGCTTCGAGGAAGACCTGAGCGACGTCACCGTTCCGGAGGAGCTGCCGATCCTGCCGCTTCGTGGCGTGGTGGTGTTTCCGTCGGCGATCGTGCCGCTGCTCATCTCCCGGGGCAGCTCCCTCAAGGTCGTCGAGGAAGCCCTCGCCGGCGATCGCATGCTCGGACTGATCGCGCAGAAGAACCCGGAGGAAGAAGAGCCCACACCGCAGGCCCTGTATCACCGCGGGGCCGCCGGCCGCATCCTGAAGATGCTCAAGTACCCCGACGGGAGCGTTCGCATCCTCGTCCAGGGACTGCGGCGCATCGAAACGACAGAGTACACGCAGACTACGCCGCGGCACCGAGCCCGCGTGCGCCACCTTGCCGACGTCCTCAACGGCTCCAAGGACCTCGACGCCATGCAGGCGCACATGGTGAACCAGTTCGCCAAGTTCGTGTCGATGATCCCTTACCTGCCGGACGAACTGCAGGTGGTGGTCATGAACATCCGCGACCCCGGCAAGGTGACGGATCTCGTCGCGTCGAACCTCAACATCTCGCTCGAGGAGAAGCAGGAGCTGCTGAGCACTCTCGACGTGCGCCTGCGTCTCGAGAAGCTGTCGCTCATCCTCAACCGCGAAATCGAGTTGCTCGAACTCGGGCACAAGATCCAGTCGCAGGTTCAGTCGGAACTCACCAAGAACCAGAAGGAGTTCTACCTGCGCCAGCAGATGCGCGCCATCCAGAAGGAACTCGGCGAGGGCGACCCGCGCGGTGCCGAGCTCGAAGAGCTGCGGCAAAAGCTGGATGAGGCGAAACTTCCACAGGAGGCGCGTAAGGCGGCCGAAACCGAGCTCGATCGCCTGCGCATCATCCCGCCCGAGTCGGCGGAGCACACCGTCGTCCGCACCTACCTCGAATGGCTGGTTACGCTGCCGTGGGCAGTCTCGACCGAGGACAACCTCGACATCCCGCACGCCCGCGGGATCCTCGACGAAGACCACTACGATCTCGAGAAGATCAAGGATCGCATCCTCGAATTCCTCGCGGTCCGCCAGCTCAAGCGCGACTCGCGCGGTCCGATCCTCTGCTTTGTCGGTCCACCGGGAACCGGGAAGACCTCGCTCGGCCGCTCCATCGCTCGCGCCCTCGGCCGCAAGTTCGTCCGCATGTCCCTCGGCGGCGTCCGCGACGAAGCCGAGATCCGCGGCCATCGGCGAACGTACATCGGCTCTCTCCCCGGTCGCATCATCCAGAACCTGAGACAGGCCGGCTCGAACAATCCGCTCTTCATACTCGACGAAATCGACAAGCTCGGCGCGGATTTCCGCGGCGACCCCGCCTCGGCGCTGCTCGAAGTGCTCGATCCGGAACAGAACAGTACGTTTGTCGATCACTATCTCGACGTACCGTTCGATCTTTCGAAGGTGATGTTCGTCACCACAGCCAATCTGCTCGATCCTATTCCGCCGCCGCTGCGCGACCGCATGGAGGTTATCGAGCTGGCCGGATACACCGAGGAAGAAAAGCTCGAGATCGCCCGCCGCCACCTCATCCCCAAGCAAATGCACGAGAACGGGCTCGCGGCGGGCCAGATCTCCTTTCCAGACGATGGACTCGTACATCTGATCCGCCACTACACTCGCGAGGCCGGCCTCCGTAACATCGAACGCGAGATCGGCAGCCTCTGCCGCAAGGTCGCCCGTCGCGTGACCGAAGGGAAGACGGAACCCGCAATCATGACCCCCGAGCAAATCCACGAGTTGCTCGGACCGGAGCGCTTCTTCTCGGAAATCGCCGAGCGGCTGCAGGATCCCGGTGTCGCGATCGGTCTGGCATGGACGCCGATGGGCGGCGACATCATGTTCATCGAGTCCACCAAGATGGGCGGCAAGAAGGGACTGACCCTCACCGGCCATCTGGGCGAAGTCATGAAGGAGTCGGCGCAGGCGGCGCTGAGTTTCATCCGCGCCCGGGCGGAGCGCCTGGGCATCGCACCCGACTTTTTCGAAAACCTCGACATCCACATACACGTACCGGCGGGCGCCGTACCGAAAGACGGCCCGTCGGCGGGAGTGACGGTGGCGACTTCTCTGGTTTCCCTGCTCACCGGACGGTTCGTACGCCACGACCTGGCCATGACCGGCGAGATCACTTTGCGCGGCAAGGTGCTGGCCGTCGGCGGTATCAAGGAGAAGGTCCTCGGCGCGCATCGCGCCGGGGTCCGCTGCGTGATCCTGCCGAAGCGCAACGAAAAAGACCTCGAGGACGTTCCCAACACGGTCCGCGATCAGATGCAGTTCCTGTTCGTCGATACGATCGAAGAGGTGCTCAAACACGCCCTCGAACCGCAGGCCGGCGGCAGCGAATCCCGGAGCGCCGTCGCGGCATCCTGACCCGGGCGCTCGAGCGACCCGACCGCTTTCCCGACGGCGCCTTCGCCGCCTGTCGGCGGACCCGACCGGCATGGCCGGGTCATCGTCCTTGCGAGTACCGGGGCGATGCGCGATAAAAATAAGGCGGGGCCGATTTATGCCGGAATTGCGGAAAGATCCCATTATGGGGCGATGGGTGATCATTGCCACCGAACGCGCTCGTCGTCCGGTCGATTTCAGGCGGGTTCAAACCAACCTCCGCGCCGCCGAGTGCGACTTCTGCGCCGGCAACGAGGCGCAGACGCCCGCGGAAGTGCTGGCATTCAGGAGCAACGGCAGTCGCGCCAACGCCCCGGGCTGGAGCGTGCGCGTTATCTCCAACAAGTTTCCCGCGCTGCGCATCGAAGGGGAAATCGGCCGCCGGGGCGACGGCATCTTCGATCTCATGAACGGCGTCGGAGCGCACGAGGTGATCATCGAGACCCCGGACCACCAGGTGGATCTGGGCGAGCTCAGCGTGGAGCAAATCGAGGATGTGCTGTGGTCGTACCACGATCGCGTGCACGATCTAAAGAAGGACGTTCGCTTCCGCTACATTCTGATATTCAAGAACGTCGGGGCCGAAGCGGGTGCCAGCGTCGAACACACGCATTCGCAGCTTATCGCGTTGCCGATCGTACCGCTGAACGTCGCCGAGGAGCTGCAGGGTGCCCATCAGTATTACCGTTACAAGGAACGCTGCGTCTATTGCGATCTCATCCTGCAGGAGCTGGACGACGGCCGCCGTCTGGTCGCCGAAAACGACGACTTCGTCACCCTCTGCCCGTTCGCACCGCGCTTCCCCATGGAGGCCTGGATTCTCCCCAGGCGCCACAGCCCCCGCTTCGAGGAAGCCACCAAGCACGAATACCGCAACCTCGCCCGTGCCGTGCAGGAGATCCTCCGTCGCCTCAACCGTGTGCTGACGGCGCCGCCTTACAACTACGTGATCCATTCCTCGCCGGTAAACGACGCCGACCATACCTACTACCACTGGCACATCGAGATCATGCCCAAGCTCACGCAGGTGGCCGGTTTCGAGTGGGGCACCGGCTTCTACATCAACCCCGTACCGCCCGAAGACGCCGCGGCGCTGTTGCGAGACGCCACCCCCTGAAGGGTGCCGCGCCCGCCTGATCGATCGTCGTGTCGAGCGTCCTTAGCGCCCCGGCCCGGGCTGTCGGAAACGCGGCAGTATTCGTCGGGCATCTCGTCCCCTCACCTCGTCGCCCCGAAGAAAGGCCGCACCCGGGCACGATGTGTCGCTGGATTTGCACGATCGATTCCGTGCCGCCTACGGACCGCTGTGCGGCGCACCCGCGGCCCCGCGGCATCGAGGGAGCCTCATGCACGTCGTAATGGCGGCTGCCGAGGCGGTACCTTTCGCGAAGACCGGAGGGCTGGCCGACGTTCTCGGGGCGCTGCCGCGCGCCCTGCAGCGGCTCGGCGTGGACGTGACCGTCGTTCTCCCCGCCTACGCGGTTATTTCGCGCCGCGGCTTTTCCGTGCAACGCCTCGATATCGAGCTCGAAATCCCCATCGCCAATCGCATCCTGACCGGCGGCGTGCTTGCCACGACACTGCACGAAACCATTCCCGTCTACTTGATCGAGGCCGAACAGTACTTCGACCGTGCCGGCCTTTACGGTACCCCCAGCGGCGACTATCCGGACAACGCGGAGAGATTCGCCTTCTTTGGCCGCGCGATCCCTGCCCTCCTCCAGCACCTCGGTGCGCCCCACATCCTGCATTGCCACGACTGGCAAACCGCCCTGGCTCCCGTCTTCCTGCGTCTCGATGCTGCGCGCTACCCGAGTCTGGTCGGCGTCAAGACCGTGCAGACCGTGCACAACCTCGGTTATCAGGGTCTGTTCGAACGCACGCACTGGCCGCTGTTGAACCTCGACTGGCGCTACTTCACCGCCGACTGGCTCGAGTTCTACGGGCGCATCAATTACTTGAAGGGTGGATTGGTCGCCGCCGATGCGCTGACGACCGTGAGTCCAACGTATGCTCGCGAGATTCAGACCCGCGAGCTGGGCTACGGGCTCGAGGGCCTGCTGCGCCAGCGCCGCAGCGACCTTTTGGGCATCCTGAACGGGGTCGACTACCGCGACTGGAACCCGGAACACGATCCGTTCATCGCCGCCCGGTACTCCGCCAACGATCCCGCCGGCAAACTCGCGTGCAAGGTCGACCTGCAGCAGACGATCGGCCTGCCCTGCTCTCCGAAGACGCCATTGATCGGTATCGTTTCGCGACTCGCCGCCCAGAAGGGTTTCGATCTCCTTGCCGAGGTCGTCCCGGCAATGCTGCAGCGACACAACCTGCAACTGGCGATACTTGGCACCGGAGACGACCAGTACGCCCGCCTGCTCGGCGACTTGCGGGCGCAGTTCCCGCGTCAGCTGGCGGTGCGGATCGGCTTTGACGAGCCTCTCGCCCACAAGATCGAGGCCGGAAGCGATATTTTCCTGATGCCCTCACGGTACGAACCGTGCGGGCTCAACCAGATCTACAGCCTGCGTTACGGCACCGTTCCCGTAGTGCATGCTACCGGAGGGCTGGAGGACACCATCGCCGAGTTTGACCACGAGACCGGCAGCGGTACCGGGTTCAAGTTCAAATCCTACACTGCGTCCGCGCTGCGCGCTTGTCTCGAACGCGCGCTCGACCTCTACGGCAGCCCGGACTGGCCGACGATTCGCCGTAACGGTATGCGCGCCGATTTCTCCTGGGACCGCTCCGCTCAGGCTTACATGGACCTCTACCGGCGCATACGACCGGATGCTTCACTCACGGAGTCGCTTCCCATAACGGCCGGATGCGGCAACCCGGAACGCCAGGACCACGCGGGAAGGGGACGTCGAACGCCATAACAAGGGCCTCGCCATCGCGGCCGCGAATCGTGCGCACGGTCGCGCCCGCAAAGCATGAACGCAGATCCCCGAGTAAGGTCGTCGCGTCGGGTGCCAGCAGGACGGTAACCGGGCGATCGGGTGCGATCGCGACCACCGCGTCGGCCGGTGCGACACTCATCGCACCTTTGCAGAAGACCTCCATCTCCGCGCCATGCTGGATTCCCAGCGCCAGCACCACCTGCCGACCGTCGCAGCGCGCCGCGGCCTCGCGCAACGCCGCCGCTTGCGTCGTCTCTCGTCCGTCCTCGCGGAGATATTCCCCGAAGAAGAGGTAGGCATTGTGCGCCATCACCCCGAGCATCGCGGCGGCAACCACGGCCGGTCGCACCGTGCGCGCGTACCATTGCCCATCCGCCGGCGCCGCCGCAAGTAACCGGTCGGCCCCAAAGCCCGCCAGTAGAAAGACCGCCGGCATCGCCGCGGCCAGGCGGTATGACGCCCGCGGCGAGTCGGTCAACACGACGCCCACTAACAACGTCAGGCCAAGCCAGCCCACCAGAAACAGCGGTGCCGGTCGTCCCCGCAGCAGCGCCACCGCGATGCCCACCACCAATGCCGCGCGTGTACCCGCATCCAGCAGACCGGCCGGAGACCGATGCAAGACGGCAAGATACGTCCAGCGGCTGAACATGCGCAGACTCTCGCCGAGGTGCTCCGCAACCAGACTCGCGGTCCAGCCGCTCCGTCCCGGAGCCTGCATGACGTCCAGGGAGTGCCCCGTGAGGTCCCCCCAGGGCACCACCGTCAACAGCGGCCCCAGCGCCAGCAAGACCCCAAGAATAAACCAACCCGCATCCGCGACCGCCTCGGCAACGCGATCGCCACGCTCAAACCAGTCGATCACGAGGAGCAACGGAGTCAGCAGTAGAAGGATGCGGACCGGGAAATACCACTGCAGCACGAGACCCGTTACCACGCCGGCGAGGGCGACGATCGCGGCGCTGCCATCCTGTCTACCGCGGATAAGAAGATAGAGCGCCAACGCCGTGCCGAACGAGGACTGCCAGAAAGGAAACCCGGTCCGACTGTTGTGCAGATGCCAGAGCGACACCGCCATGAGGAAAGTCCCGGCGAGCGCCGCCCGGTCCCCAACCAACCGGCGCCCGAGGCCGAAGGTCGCCAGCAGCCCCGCCAGACCCATGAGCGCCGAAGCGAGGCGCAACGCCCGGAACGGCTCGTCCCCGGCGAGGGCCAGCACGCCTCCCTGCACAACGAAGCTCAGTCTCGGCATGGTGAACCACCCGAGACTGGCGAACACGTTAGGCCCTTCACCGCGTGCGATGCGCAACGCCTCCGCACCCGGGAGCAACTCGTCGATGCTGATGCTGCCAGGAATCGACGCAAGACCGGGGAGGCGAAATGCCGCCGCCACGATAACCACCGCAACCAGGCCGACCCACATCGGCACAGGCGGCCCCGCAACCGGATGCCGCGCCCGGGAAAAACCGGTAACGTAAAGGACCAGCGCAGCAACCCACAGGCGGAACGGCCAACCGTACTCGGCCGCGCTGGTCGACCAGGCCGCGCACGCGACCACACCGAGCAGTAAGGCCCCCGCCCGTGCCGTCACGCGTACCCGCGTGCTCACGAACGTCGCTCTCCCTCGATCGGCCCTTCGATATCGCCCGCAAGCCCCAACCCGAGGGAAATGCGCGCCGCGACATCGTGGCAGGCGTCATGCCGAGCCTCCACTGCCGTCAGCAGCGGCCGCAACCCACACCCCGTCGCCAACTGGATTGCCAATCCCGGTCGCGCATTCAGTTCCAGCACCACCGGACCGCGCCGCGCATCGATGACGATGTCGATGCCGAAATACCCGAGCGGCACGGCGTCGTGACTGGCGGCCGCAATGCGCACCACCTCCGACCATGCCGGAATGCGCAGCCCCGCTAGTTCCTGGCCCGTGTCCGGATGTCGGGCGATCTCTTTTCCCCACCGGATCGCATGCACGGCACGGCCAGTCGCCAACTCCAGCCCGACGCCGATGCCCCCGACATGCAGGTTCGCCCGCCCGGCCGACTGCCGAGTCGGCAGCCGCGCCATGGCCATGATCGGTACGCCGTGGAACACCACGACGCGCACGTCCGCAACGCCCCCGGGCGTATATGCAGCCAGGGTACGCTCGGGCACGAGGCGCTCTTCCAGAATGACCTGGTCGCGGGCCTGGCTCATGGCGAAGGCTCCGGCCAGAATGTCGGCAGCCCGCGACAGCAAATCGGCCGCGGACACCTGCGCACCGCCGGCTGTCAGGAAGCGCTCTGCCCGGCGCCCCACCACGACCAGTATGCCCTCCCCACCCGCACCTCTGGCCGGCTTCAAGACGAACTCCTGCCGCCGCATCGCCTCATCGAGCAAATCGCCGAGCTGTCGCGTCGAAGTGTACGCCCCGAACGTGACCGGAACGGGAATCCCGTGCTCGACAAGTACCGCCTTCGTCCGAGCCTTGTCGTCGACCAGGGCCACCAACCGCTGCGGATTCACCCGCAGCAGAACCTCGCCGTTGCGTCGGTTGATCCCGAGGACCTCGCGCCGCAGACGCCGCACCCGTCTGTACAGACCGACCATCAGTTCGCCCGCCGGCCGAGGTCGAAGAAACGGACGTACTCTAGCAGTCGCAATCCGCGCCACTTCCCGAGGCCGATGTCGACGGCGATAGCCGCCACCAGCAACTCCGGAAAACTCAACAGTACTGACTGTAACCCGGTAAAATCGACGGCAAGGTAACAGATCGCCGCCAGGACCAACGTGTTGACCGCCAGCCGAATCGCCTCACGGGTCCCCAGCTCCGCCTGAGACGAAGAGAAGTTCTCGATCACCCCGGCCATGATGACCATCGGAAAGATGCTGACGTTGATCAGCGCCCCGATCCCGAACGACGCTCCGAGTACGGTCAGACCCGCCATCGTACCGGCAACGATCGCAATGAGGATTGCCAACCGGGCCACCAGTTGCAGCCGCACCCGCTGCAGCAGACCGCGGACTACGGCCCCGACGCCGACGATGGCCGCAAAGATCGCGGCCCCCCACTGCAGCCCGGTGGTTACGAAGGCCAACGACACGATAACCGGGGAGAACGTCCCGAAGGTCTCGACGCCCACCACCGTGCGAGCCACGACGATCAACGCCGCGATCACCGGCAGCACCAGGATGAGCGTCAAAGCCTCCAGCGGAACCTGAGCCCGCACCGCCCGCACCCAGCCGGCGACCACGACACGGCGCCACACTCCCAGATCCTCGTAGCTACGGCGGTCCAGAACCACCGGGTCCAGGTCCCACTTCTTCGCTTCCTCGGCCATCGGCACGCCATTGATGACGTTGGCGCGCACCATCTCCCAGAGCGCCAGCAGATCGGCGGGCCGGTCGACCAGCACGACCTCGCCGGTAGGCACCACCAAGCGATAGAGCACCGTGCCGAGCACCCTGCCGACCGCGCGCGGGAATCCCCCGGATACCACCACGCGCGCGTCCCGCAACGTCAGGTGCTTCTCCCCGAGGGCCATCAAGGCGTACAGACCGGCATCGTCGTGAGTCGCCACCAGCACAACATGGGCACCCCGGACCAAACTCAGGTTGTTGAGGATCAGTCTCTGCAGGTACTGCTCGCGGAAGTATCGCGACTCGAAACGAGCCGTCAGCAGAACCACATCGATCTCGTCCGCCTGGGCCTCGCGGAGCAGGCGCTGGGTAACCGCTTCCGGAACGCTCTGATCGGCAAACACCACAACCGAAGCCACGGGTCGCTCCACGTAGCTCGAGGCCGTCCTGACCTGCTCGCCCCCCACCTGCGTCTCCGGACCCCCGCCGTGCGGTCCAGGAGTGGGTTCCGCCGCCGCACGAGCACCTTCACGACTGCTGCGGTGCACGACGAAGCCGTAGTCGAGGGTCGTACCCGAGGTGTGCACGAGCAGCGGCTCGTCACCGCGGTACAGGCTCAAATAGTCGTTCGGCAGCCAGCCGAAGTGCCCGCCGCCGGGGTCCAGGGGCACCCATCCGTCACCGAAAAAGGCCTCGACCCAGGAGATCGTCGCTCGGCGCTTGGTGGCGTCAGCGAGTTTGAGCCCGCCAACCACACGCGTCGGAACCCCGACGCTGCGCAGCAAGGCGGCCAGCAAGCGCGCCTTACCCGCCGTACTCCCGCGCCCCTCGCGCAGCACCGTAAGAGCGTCCTCTGTCGCCTCGCCGGCTCCCCCGCGCACGAACGCCGCAGTGTACTGAAACAGCGCCCAGGCAGCGTCCTCCGCGCTGCGCCCGCCAGCAATCAACTCCCGCGCCCTTCGCTTCACCTCCGGGTCTGCGGACTGAATGAACGGCGACGCCTCGATATACCTTCGTAGCCGCTCCGGAACGGCGAGCGCCGCGAGCGGCACCGACGGGACGGTCTGACTGCTGTCGGTTATCGCCACCGTGAAGTCGTAGGCGATGCGTCCCGACCCGACCGCAGGATCGACGCGGGTGAACGAACCGCGCAGATTCGGGGCGTCCGGTACGTCGCGATAGACAAAGCCCTCGGCGGCGACGCGCCGTTCGAGCACCGTTTGATGCCGATCCGAGAGCGGCAGCAGCGCGGCAACGTGCGCCGATGGCGGGCCGCCGCTCAACTGCATGAAGAGCTGGACGTTCCAGTACGTGGTGATCGGACGCGGCGGTCGTTCGGCCGGACCCGGAGCCTCGCCCGCCCCGCTGAAGACTTCCGTGCCGGCAGTCGGTTCGGGAAGGTCCTGCGCCGCCGCCAGGCCCGCCCAGGACGCTAGCGCGAACACAAGCAGGAACCGCATGCGGGCTCCCCTCTAACAGCGGGCTTATGGACGATCAAGGAAATCGGGGAACCCGACGGGCCGCACAGTTTCCGGGGGTTGGCAGTGGCGCGGAAGAATAAGGGCACGGCGGCGCAGCCAGGGTGAGCCACCGTGCCCGCGAGTGGGTCCCGTTCACGCCGCCCGTACCGATGTCGGGTCCGCGTCGGCACCAGCGCCGGAGGGGGGTGGCGCCAGCACCTCGACGGCCCGCGTCGGGAAACCCATGGGCTCCCGCTCCGCCGGCACGGGTCGGGGGAAGGAAACCGTGAACGTCGAACCCACACCAACCTCGCTCGTAACGGTGACAGAGCCGCCCTGGGCTTCCGTCAATCGCTTCACGATGTAGAGACCAAGCCCGGTCCCCGCGGCTCGTGTCGAGGCCTTGCCGCGGCGGTACGGCGCAAAGACACTCGTACACTGCTCGGCGGACAGGCCCGGACCGGTGTCCCTTACCGCCACGCAGACCGCCCTCTCGTCCGCACTCGAACTGACGACCACCTTGCCGCCGTTTGTCGTGTACTTGATCGCGTTATCGATCAGGTTGCCCAGAATACGGCCGAGCTGAACCTGGTCGGCAACTATCGCCGGGAGACCATCGGCCAACTCGCGTCGCAGGCTGATGTCCTTGAGCTGAGCGCCGCCCTGAGCGAGGGTCAGCACATCGTCGACGACGTCATTCACCTGCACTGGCGCGAGCTGGAAATACACCTTGCCGGCTTCGATACTGGCGGCTTGCAGCAGGTTGGTGACCAGCAGACTCACCCGCCGCACGTTGACCTGGGCTCGCAACAGGAGACCACGGTCGACTGACGCGCCGCCCTCCTGCATCTCCAGCGCCAGGGCCAGCAGGTTCTCGGCATTACCGAGCGGTCCACGGAGATCGTGGCTCACCGCGGCCAGCAACTCCGTCTTGGCCTGCTCGCGCGACCGCGCATCGTTGGCCTCGGACTGGCGACCACGGATCTCGGTAACGAAATAGCCGTAGAAGAGCGCCACCACGAACAGAAACGGCACCCGCAGCAATGCCGCCGTCGTCAGGTAAGGCTCGCTACCGTCCCGCATCGACAGCATGGCCCCGTACGCCACCGCAACCACCACCGCACTACCCACGATCATCGAGAGCGAACCACCGACCGCGGCCACGAAGATGACCAGGAAGTACAACAGAAACAGATCGCCGGACACGTTTGGTGCCCAGCTCAGGCCAAGCGTAACCCACAATGCGTCGAAGATGACGATGACGATCTCGAACACCTGAGACTCGCACCATGCCTCGGGCAAGCGCGCCACCACCAGATTCGACGCCAGGGCCCCGATGATCAGTAAGGCGACGTACCCGGGTACCGCCTGCGCCACCGGATCGACTATCAGCAGGTACGAGAAGGCGATGATCAGCACCCACCGCAACGTCACCACCGTCGACTTCCTCGTTGCCATTCCCATGATCTCCTTCCCCAACCTCCTCACCCACAAGTTCCATGCCAAACCGCCCCGGCTCGCGCACCAAACTTGTGCCCACCTCGAAAATTGGGTCAGACCGGCACAGTAGTGCCGATGGGTACAGGATTCGGCGGCGCCCCGCGCGCGGCACGACTGCGGTCCGCACCCCCAGCCCACCGCTCGGCGGAGGACCGCGGCGGCCCCGGTTCAGGCGCCGGCCGCAGGGTCCCCGAGAAGTGCTGCGACGTGGTGCAGCAACGCTTCGATATCGAAAGGCTTTTGCAGGAAGCGTGCGCCGGCGATGTCGGCGAGGTCGAGGTCTTCGGCAAGATATCCGGATATCAGTAGTACCCGTAACGACGGGTAGGCGCGGCGAAGGCGTCGAGCCAGCAGCGCGCCGCTTTCGCCGGGCATGACGACGTCAGAGACGATGGCGTCGATCGGTGTGCCGATCCGCCCGACCAGTTCCAGGGCCTCGGCAGCCCCGCCGGCGCTATGCACGAGGTAACCGGCATCCTCGAGCGCGCGCACCAGCAGGTCGCGCAGGTTGTCCTCGTCCTCCGCCACCAGTACGGTCGGGCGCCCGGTTCGAGCGGGCAAAGCCTCAACACCGGCCTCGCGCACACGGGGTACCACGGGGTGTTCGGGCGGGAAGTAGATGCGAAACGCGGTGCCACCCTCCGGGCCGCTGGCACAGTTGATGTGGCCCCCATGCTGCTTGACGATACCGAACACCGTGGCCAAACCCATACCGGCACCCTGGCCGATCTCTTTCGTGGTGAAGAACGGCTCGAATATGTGCTCTCGCACGTCCCGGGCGATGCCGGGTCCGTTGTCCCGCACCGTCAGCACGACGTAATTGCCGGGCCTGACGTCCTCTACGAGACCGTGCTCCCGTTCCGTGAGGGTCACGTTCGCGGTTTCCACCGTAACCGTATCGCCGACGCCGGCGCGGCCACCCGGTGTCATGGCGTCGCGCGCGTTGGCAACGAGATTCATCACGGCTTGCTCTATCCGGCCGCGGTCGGCTCGCACCGGCCAGACCTCGGGGGCGCTGCGGACCTCGAGTCGGATGTGGTCGCCCAGCATCACCCGTAACATCGGCACCATTTCGCCGACGAGTGCCGCCAGGCTCTCGGGACGCGTATCGATCGGGTGGGGTCGACTGAAGTTGAGCAGTTGGCGGATCAACCGCGCGCTGGTGTCGACGGTATCGTTGATGCGATCGGCGTCGCGACGGCCCGGGTGATCGCCCGGCAGCTTGGCCAGTAGGAACTGCGTACACGCTTTGATCACCGTGAGCTGGTTGTTGAAGTCGTGCGCGATGCCGCCGGCGAGCCGCTCAATGGCTTCGAGTTTGTGCGCCTGGCGCAGTTGCGCCTCGACCTGCCGTTCGCGAGTCACATCGCGGGCAAGGCCGACGTAGTTGATCAGGCGGCCCGAACTCTCGTGCACCGGGAACACGACGACGTCGGCTTCGTAAAAGGTCCCGTCCTTGCGCCGTTGGACTTCTGCCCAGTGCCAGTTCTGTTCGCCCGAAAGGGCGGACATCATCTCCTGGAAGGCAGCCGCGTCGCGTTCGCTGGTCCGCAGCAGATCCACCGTCCGCCCCGTCAGCTCGGCGCGCCCGTACCCGGTCATCCGTTCGCAGGCCGCATTCACATAGACGATCCGCCCGTCGGGATCGGTGATCATGATCGATTCGACCGCCTGCTCCACGGCGGCACTCAGGCGCGCCCGCTCCTCCTCCGCCTGTCGACGCTCGAGTGCGTCCCGCAGGGTCGCAATGATGACCGCGCGGCCGTTCCACTCGACCATGGTTGTAGTAAGGTCCATCGGACGCGAGGAGCCGTCGGCGCAG
Organism: Candidatus Binatia bacterium; assembly: GCA_023150935.1. NCBI lineage: Bacteria > Candidatus Binatota > Binatia (SeqCode) > Binatia bacterium. Next base: position 55,703 of record JAKLJW010000021.1, read on the forward strand.
CGAAACTCCTGCTGCTCGAACACGTCGCCGCGCACCCGCACCTGCTCTACTGGCCCCACCGGGCTGTCGGCCGGCAGCAGCGTGGAGAAATCCTTGCCGCTAAGGCTCCCAGCAGCATACCCCAGGAGCCGCTCGGCGCTCTTATTGACCTCTAGAATAGTCCCGGTCGCCGCATCGATGATGAGGATGACATCCAGCGATTCCTGGAATATTGCCGCGAACCGCTGCTCCCACTCGCGCTGGGCCGCCGCCAGGAGTCGCCGCGCGCGCCGCGCCTCGGCGCGATGGAGTTCGCGAGCGATGCTCGGAACGATCGCGCCAAGCGTCTGCTTCTCGACGTAATCGGCCGCGCCACCTTTGAGTGCGGTCACCGCGGCCCGAGGACTGTGTTCGGCGGAAACGACGATAACCGGGGCTTGAATCCCGGCGTTACGAATCAGCTCCAGTGCGCGCGACGCGTCGAGTAAGGGCAAACGGAAGTCGCAGGTGACCAGATCCCACTCTCCATCGCGCAAGGCGGCCGCGAGCGCCGCCTCGGTCTCCACGCGCTGCCACTCGGGGGCATAGCCGCCCCGCTCTAATTCGTGGACGATCAACTCCGCGTCGGCCGCGGAGTCCTCTACGAGGAGAACCCGGATCGGAACCGTCGCCATGGTAGTGTGCGTCGCAGCCGACCCGGGGCGCGTCGGAGAATGCCGTTCGGGCTGAGGCGCGCCCCGTCCCCATCCTGCACCGTCTCGACCTCACAGTGGAACTGCGGCGCCTACGCTGGTGAGGGAGCCCTCGACTGCCGGCCCCGGTTCGTAAGTGCAAGAGGGCTCCGCCGCCATGGGATCGCCGGTAACAGCAAAGGCTCGCGCTCGGGACCCGCCGCACACGTGCCGGAATTCGCACAGACCGCACTTGCCGTCCAGACTTGCGGTGTCGCGGAGTCGACGGAATATCGGGGCCTCCCGATACAGGTCGGCAAGCGGCGTTTCCCGGATCGACCCGGCCCGAATCGGCAGAAATCCGCTCGGGTACACTTCCCCCGTGTGCGCCACGAACACCAGGCCATTGCCGTCGGTCACGCCACGCAGGGCACGCGGCATGTCCACCATACCCGCGACGCGCGCCTGCGGGCCCGTAACCACCCCGGCGCGCTTCTCCAGGCGCTGTTGTTGCAGAACGTAGCGCCGGTAGTGCGGTGCCGCGGTCGTTCGTACCGCGAAGGTCGAGCTCTTCGACAGCTCGTAGAGGTACGCGAAGATCTCTTCGTACTCGACAGGGTCCAGTTGATCGGCGGAACGTGCCCGGCCCACGGTGACCAGGAAGAACACGCTCCACATCACCGCACCCAACTCGCCAACGAGGGCGGCCATCGCCGGCAGGTACGCGCGCGTCCGTCGCGTCACCGTGGTATTGATCTGAACCGGCAAACCGCTCCTGCCGGCCGTCCGAATTCCCTCGACCGTCCAACCGTAAGAACCCGGCTGCTGGCGGAAAGCGTCGTGCACCTCCGCCGTCGGCCCGTCCAGACTGAGGGCGATGCGTTTCACACCCGCATCGGCAAGCCGCGCCACAGCGGCCGGGGTGAACAGCGGTGTGCCGCTGGGCGTCACCGCAACGTTGAGGCCGCATCCCACACCGTACTCGATAAGCTCGAACAGATCGGGGCGCTTAAGTGGGTCGCCCCCCGTGATAACGAACACCGGACTGCCCAGGTCGCGGATCTGGTCGAGCAGAGCCCTGCCTTCGGCAGTCGTCAGCTCATCCCGGGCACGCGCCGGTTGCGCGTCGGCGCGGCAGTGAACACAGCGCAAGTCGCAGGCCCGCGTAACTTCCCAGATGACCGTGAACGGTGTGCGGGCAAAATCGAGGCCAAATGGGCCCGAGGGTCGAGACGCCGTCATGTTCGGTGGTCCCATAGCACAGGCTGACTCAGTCCCACACAACTCACGCGCCCTCGATGCTGTCCTGGTAAGCCAGGCGCTTGAGTCGTTCAGGATCGACGAGGACCAGATCCCGGCGACCGAACTCGATGACCCGCTTTTGCTTCAGCCCGGCCAACAGCCGTATGGCCGTTTCCGTCGACACCCCGATCATCTCGCCGATTTCCCTCCGCGAGTAAGGCATCGGCACGCGCGTCGGCCGCCCCTCGCCGCCGTTTCCAGGCGCCAGTTGCAGCAGGAGTTCGGCGAGCCGTCCTTCCGCATTCTTCAAAGCCAGCGTGCGCACCTTGCGCCGTGCCGCGCTGAGGGCCCGACTCAGGGCAGCGATCAGTCGCACCCCCACCTGGGGATACGCTTCGATGAACGGGACCAGGCGCTCGCGCGGCAAATAACAGAGCTGGGCGTCGGTGACGGCTTCGGCCGACACGGAATATGGTTCCGAAGGGTCGGTGGGCAGCTCGCCAAGTACGTCCCCAGGGCCGGCCACTTCGAGGATATGATCGCGGCCGAACCGGTCCGACTGGTAGAGCTTAACCGCGCCATGACAGAGGATATACAGTCCTGAAGCCGGCGTGCGCTCGTGAAAGATTACCTGTCGGCGCCGGTATACCGCCGAAACCCCGCAGGCGCGGAAACTGTCGATCTGTCCATCCGTAAGGTCGGCAATGATGCTCGACCCACGGATACTACAGTGCTCACACGAGATCTTGCGCACGCCGTACCCTCGGGGCTCCCGGCCGACACACAGCCGCCAAGCCCACCTTCAAGCTGACCATTTAAGGTCAACTATGGCCGACGTACCGGAGCGGCGCAAGCACCCGAGATCGGCTTTGCTACGGCGCACCTTCCCCTAAAAAAGGGGCGCGAGCCTTCCCAGTCGAAGGCTCGCGTGGTGAGGGCGGTTCCGTGCTCTAACGAGAGGTGGCCACGAATTTGGCGCCGTGGCGCGGGTTGTCGGGGGTCGCTGTGCCTGCGTGTTACAGCAATTGCGTGAAACGCGTTGGTAGGTCTGGAATCGTAGGTCAAATCGACGCGACGGTACCGCCCATTTACAACGACGAAGACGGCTGCCCATTACACCGCGACACCCGCTTCGTTCCGACCTCCTCACCCACGCCGCAGCAAGTACTCAAGTCCACGGAGCGGTGGTATGACATAGCTCAGCGTCGTAGCTGATAGTCTGCGCCCCGGCCCCCCGGAGATCGGAGTGGCAACCGCACCGCGAGGGATCAAGCAGTTGCGCGGCGCAACGCTCCGAGCGCCACCAGTTGCCCTTCCACCGCGTCAACCGTGATGGCGTTCAAACAATCGTAATGGCCGTACCGGCAGGTCCGTTCCAGGCACGGACTGCACGCAAGTGGCCGGCGCACGACGGCCACGCACCGGCCGCGCGGCCCGGTCCGCTCCGGATCCGTAGACCCGAATACACCGACAGTCGGAATCCCCACCGCAGCCGCTACGTGCATGGCCCCGGAGTCGTTACCGGCGAACCCGTCACACAACGAGAGCAGCGCGACGAGCTGCCCCACCGTGGTCTCCCCGGCCGCCACAATCGGCGACGCCGCGCTCGCCTGAGCCACCCGCCGGCACCGTTCGCGTTCCCCCGGTGCGCCGACCAGCACGCAGCGCACCCCGTACCGACTCTCTAACCTCTCGATCAGACCGACGTACCGGCCTTCCGGCCACTCCTTCGCCGGACCGTAGGCGGCACTCACTGCCATGGCGATCAGCGGCCCCGCGCCGCCCCGCGCCGCCAACCATGACTCCATTTGCTCGCGGTGATGCTGGGCCACTTCCAACCGCTGGTCGTCGATTGCCGCGACGCCGAGACCATTGCGCAGCAGATCGAGGTAATCTCCCGACTGGTGGCCGCGCCGCAACCGCGGCAACGGCACTCCGTTCGTCAACATCCAGCTTCGACCATCGGAACGGAACCCGGCCCGACGCGGAATGCCTGCCAACCACACCCAGAACACCGACTCGAAGCTTTTCGGCAACACGACCGCAAGATCGTAGCGCCCGCCCCGCAGCTCGCCGATCAGCCGCGCGCGGTCGGCAATCCCCCGGACACCCGGCGCCACCGAGTACGGCACGACCCGATCGATCCAGCGGCAACCATCATAAAGGCCCGCCAGTTCCCGCCGCACCAGCACTGCCAGGCGCGCCTGCGGATACGCAACCCGCAGGGCGCGAAGTGCCGGCAGGGTCATGACGAGATCTCCCAGCCAGTTCGGCGCCTTTATCAGCACCCGGTCTGGCGCTCCGACTGCGCCCCGTCCCCGCGCCGTACTCCGGGTCTCGTGCTCCATCCGTTTTTTCACCGCTATCCATTACCAAAGCGCACCGGACACGGCGGCCGTGGTAATCCGTTTCCGCCGATCGCTGCGCCGTCACGGCTCAACCTGCGGCACCAACTCGACGCGCGCCGATGAAACTCGAACGCCCTGCATCGTCCCCTCGAAGACCACGTCGATCTTGCCACCGCCACTACTTCGTACCCTGCCTTCGAAGACCACGATCGCCCCGGGCGGCACAAAGGCGCGCAACTTGACACCCCGTACCCGTGCGGGCCGCAATGCCCGGGGCCGGCCCGGAAGCACCCGGCCGGCTAACTCCACCGCCAGTCGCGCCTGCACGTCGACCAGCATCGTCCCCGGCAGCACCGGCTTGCGAGGAAAGTGGCCTGCGAACCACGAAGCGTCCGCAGGCACCCTGACCTCCGCCCGCAGCGTCCGATCCGCTTCGGTCGCCACGCCGGAAATGCTCAGGTTCGCTAATTCCGCCGGCGGAGTCGGGGGGTTGGCCCCGGCCTCGCATAGCACCCGGAACTGCCGCTCAACTACAGCGGGATCGTCGAACTCCTCCATCGAGAGCATCGGACCGACACTGCGCCGTAATTCCACCAGACACCGCTCGCCGCACCATGCGCGGCCGCCGTAGGAAACCGAATCCGGATCGCAGCGATCGATCTCGACCTCCAGTTGGAGCCGGGTATCGCTGCATGCCCCGGCGTTCGCTTCGAGTTCACCGGCTAAAGCCGCAATCGGGCGCCGTCGAAAGTCGGCCTTGGCCATGGCAACCCAACCGGCGAGTTGGCCGATCGCCTCCGTAATCAAGCTCGGCGATAACTGTGGCACGGCGCCCCCGACGACAGGGCTTCGCGGCTCCGCGTGCGGAACGACACATATGCCACGTGCGGCCCGCCCCGGATCGATGTCGGTAATGCTCTGAACGAACGAGAAGCAGGGCGGCAAGGGCCACTCCATCTCGATCTCGAAAGGCATCGGGGCCGCCGCGTCCCCGGCATACCCCGGCTCAGACATGCGACGCTCCCGGCACCTCCGTCGGTCGTGCGCGGCGCCCGCACCACCGCTTTGCAGGAGGTCTCGCTCGCGAACCCTGACTTTCAGCGGCAGCGCGCATCGCGGTCGGCTGCAACGTGTTGTTGACTGGCGCGCCACAACCTTCGAGGATCATCCTGTACCTCGCAGAACAGTGACCATCTCGGCAATCATCTCGACGTGCGCGGCGTCGTCGGCAGCAAGCACGATCGGCTGGTACTCCGGGTTTGTCGGCAACAGCGCCGCCTCGTTACCCTTGTCGGGGTCGAACACCTTCGAGTCGATCGGGATCGTCACCCAGCGCATGCGGTCCTCGTCGTCGGAATTGCGCAGCGGCCCGTACTCGCGCGTCAGATGCCAGAACACCCATCCAGCCCCGTGGCGTCGCTCGTGACGCACAGGGGCACCGGCACCGGCCCGCGCGCGAACTCGAACGAGCTCGCCCATTCGTCATGGTCTTTCTTCCACGATGAGTAGATGCTCGCAATCGCCCCCTTGCAGGCGCGGCGCTTGCGGTCGAAGAGAGCGGCGTTGTCGTGCAGGTGGTCGCGCGGCACCCGTTCGGCCGCGCCCCCGTCAGTGCAGGTGAAGGCCATGATGCAGCATGGCGCGGGCTATCGCCCGCAACCCATTGCGGATTGCGGAATGCGGATTGCGGAACTCATGAATCCGTCGTCCGCAATCCGAAATCCGCATTCCGAAATTCTTCGCACCATGCGATCAAACGCGGAAATCGTAAATCAGCGTGGGCGGTGAGTTGATTGATCTCGCAGACGATATTCCACTCGCCCCCTACATGGGCTTGAAGCCGAACCACTTCTCGTCCCACCAGTTCCAGCTCCAGTTCCGCACGCGCCAGACGCCGTCCTTGTAATGAAAGATCAGGCCACGGCTCAAGTTTCCGGCGCCCGAGCCGCGCGCGATGGCCCAGCCCTCCGTGGGCGACACAAACTGCACTTGCCTGACGATGTACCGCTGGGCAATGTCCGGCGGCAGGGTCGGGCCGGGCACCCTTTCCCAGCGCCCGCCCGAGAAGTGCATGAAGAACTCACCACCCGCCCGGCGGAACGGATCGCTGACCGCAAGCCAGTAGTCCTGTGCGTTGACGACCGCAAGCGCCTCGAAGGCGACAGAACGCAGATCCTCGGGCAACTCAACCCGCTCCCACGTCCCGTTGAAGGTCCACAATACAGGGTCTGGATCCCGCCGCAGGGGGTCGTCGTCGAAGGCGGCGCTGCCGCGGACGACGGCACCGCCGTCATCGAGGCAGTGAACCTCGTCCATACGAACCGACGGATAATGTATCGGCGGAACCGGCACCTCCTTCCAGTCGCCGCCCACACGCCGGAAGGCGTGAGGGCGGCGCCGATCGCCACCCTCGCGCCGGGAGCCGACCAGCCATCCGCCACCGTCAGGCTCGAGACAGAGATCCGTCATCGACCACTGCTCACCGAGTGGCCAGCCCGGTTTCCGTGCCTCCCACTTCCGGCCATCGAACCGGAGGAGAAGTGTGCCGAAGACATTCGTCTCCCACTCGAACCGCGCGATTGCCCACCCGTCAGCCGGCCCGCCGAGCGCAAGCTTCTCGATGCCCACCGACAACGACGGAATACCCTGAGCTTCGACCGCGGAGCATCGCGCACCGTCCCAATTGATAAACAGCCCCTCCGACTTCACGTCTCGAACGGAAAACCGCTCAGGTCCGAACCGGTAGAGTTCTGCCCCGCCAGCCCATACGTGGGAAGCGTCGGCGGCATCCACGGTCCACAGGTTGGCAAACCACGTCCGACCCACGAACCACAGCCGCAAACTGTCCCCATCGATCTCCAGCACCATCGGGTACCCCACCAACCAGCCCCGGCCCGGCGATACGAAGTGCATGCCGTACCACTCGAAATCCGTGACGTTCCGCGGCGCCACCTTTTCGGAGTCCACCCAATGAGCCGGCACCTGCTCCACCTCGGCAGCCAAACACCGAGGGCCGCGTTGAAGTCCGGCAAACAGCATGAGAGCGATAACGACAAGCCACACGGCAGTCTCCTTCCGGTTATATCGCCAACACGGCCGGAAGCGCCCGAAAGAACCTCCGGTTTGCCTCGAACTGGGCGCCAAGAAGGGTTACTTCGCCACCGACCGTCTGATGCACAAGGAACCGGAACGGCGCACCCGCTGGACCCTTGAGGTGCTGCGTCCCAGGGAACAGATGCCCGAGGGCATACGGGTCCTGCAAATAATGAGACGCCCCGCCAAGGGAGACAAGGAAGTCGCGATTCGGGGACGAGCCCCACAACCTCGAAGCCTCACTGGCCAACCGGTAGAATTCCGCATGAGCGCCATCCGCGAAATGGCCCTCATTCCACCAAACATCGGCGTCTTCTTGAAGGTTGGCGGCGACGATTTCCTCCACCTGGAACGGTGTATACCCCGCGTCACTCGCCGCTCTGGCGGTGACCGATTGGTGCACGCTCTTGCTGCTGACCTTCGTCAACCCGGCTCCTCCCGCCGCACTCCCCAACGGCCCCGTAAGATACTGGTCGTAGCCATATGTCCCCGCATACCCACCCACAAACGACACCAGCATCGACGCCCATTGCGGTGCCCCCGCCGCTTCAGCCGCCCCTCCGAGCGTATCAGCCGTAACCGTCGCGGCCGCCGAACGCAACGCCACATCGCCCAGCGCCTGTATCACATCTCCAACCCCGACGTTGCTCGGCAAGCTGCCGGACAACGAGCTCAGACCGATGCTCGTGCCGGCCACCACCACCCCGAGTCCTACGCCGACCGCCCCACTGATCGCGCCGGCAGCAGCCGCTTTACCGATCTCAGCCAGACTGGCCCCGGAGGCCGCAGCGATTACCGCGCGAACTGCCGCCGACAGAACGCTTGCGATCACCACGGCAGCCAGGATCTCGAAGAACTCGCCGTCCGGATCGGTCCAATTCAAAGGATCCCCGTTACCATACGTGTACGGACTGGCGAACTGTCGCGCCGGGTCATGGGTCAGGAAGCTCCCGACACCGGGATCGTAGAACCTCGCACCGGCGTACTGCAGACCGGTCAGCGGCTCGGTCTCGTAACCGGTGAACTCCCTGCACGAAGGCAACGACCTGCAGTCGCCGCCGCGCGCGACACCGTACCCGTCGAAACGGCCCCGCACCCCACCGTACGGCAGGTATCGAATGTGGGCCGTCGTCCGACCGCGCACATCGGTGATCGACTGCGTCGAACCGAGATGGTCGACGTGATGGTAGGAGATCGTTCGCACCCCAAGCGCGACCGCCGGTCGCACATGGATCGGAGTCGTGGCCACGCATACCAGCGCGACCGCCGCGATTACGTGCCCCCTGCGGACGGCCAGGCCCACGACTCGCCTCCGACGCGCTCCCGGTACGGCAATCAATCCGACGATCCCGAGGCCGCACAGGCCGAGTGCCACCCACGACGCCTCATCCCCCAACAGCAGTGCCACACCCGAGCGCCCACCCCCCGCGGCCGCCACTCGCACCAGGCGCCCCGTGCCGGTCATCGCGCCGTACGGGAGCGACACCTGCTGCGAGGCAACGAGCATCCCGCCGGCGTAGTAATACTTGGTCATCGTACCGCCGGAGGTCTCGACCAGCCGCCCGAAATACCGCCTCACCTCGCCATCGCGCACGCTCACAGTGCGCCGACCCGCGTGGTCATAGCCGTATGACACGGCCCCTCCGTCCACTCCGACGAGCCGGTTCTCGGCGTCGTATGCGAACACGTGCCCACCGGCCACGACCCGATTCCCATTTGCATCGTGGGCGGCCGTACCGCTCGCGCTGCGTGCGAGCCGATGCGGGTGTGCGGTCTCGTACTGCAACGGCTCGCCGTCTTTCACGGTCATGTTGCCCAGACGGTCGTATTCGTACCCGGACCCGTACGGCAGGTTGGGCCCCGCAACGCCGGTCACCCGGCCGAGCGCGTCGTAGGCCATCGTCGCACTGTTGTCCAACACCTGGGCCCCTCCTGTCCAATCGACCAGATGCGTCAGCTTACCGGTCGGCAGATACGCCTCGTACGCATAGTCGAGCACAGTCGCACCCGAATCGCCGGTGACCGTATGCCGCGCGAGGCGGAATCCGTCATCCGCACCGTGGTACAAGAAGGTGTCCGTGGCCCGGTTTCCGCGCACCAGAACGCGCGGCCGACCGAACACGTCGTAAGTCAGGCTGCGCACATAGCTGGTCCTGCCGCGCATGCGCCGCAGCCCGCCGGCAGCGTCGTAGTAGTACTTCAACCGCTCCCCATCGGGGTAGGTAAGCTGCGTCACTCTGCCAGCACGGTCGTAAGCGTAACGCATCACCGCACGCTGCGACTCGCCGGCGGCGACGATCGTTACCTCGGCCTGAGCCTTGCGCCCCCGCGCGTCGTAGCAGAAGCGCACGCCCCCGCCGTCTGCCTCCTCGACTTGCGTCAGCCGTCCCACGGCACAGCCTCCCCGAGCGCAGTCCTTGGTCGGACAGCCGCTACCGTCGTCGTAGCGATACGTCGCCGTCGCGGGGCCCGTACACGCGGAGGCATCGAAGCTGTCGCCCGTGCCGATCACCACCTTCTTCACCAGGCGCCCACCGGCGTCGTAACAGAACTGCCGGTGCTGCCCGGACGTCGGATCGTCCTCGTAAATGAGATTGCCCACGAGATCGTACCCGTACCGCCACGTACCCGAGTCCGGGTCTGCAACCCGTATCTTGCGGCCCAGGGAATCGTAAGCGATGTCGATCGTCGTCGCCGGGTTCCATGCGCCTCCCTCGCTATCCTGCGTCAGGGTACGCAGCCGGCCCAGAGCGTCGTACCCCCGCCGGGTACTCTGGAGTACGCGGTCGCCCTCCGACACCTGCACTTCCAGTACTCGACCGAAGCCATCGCGCCGTTCCCGCGTCGTCGCACCGCGACACGTACCGGCGTTGACGCAAGCATCGCGCGTCGTGGTTTCCCAGGCAGTACCCCGGTCGTGGGTCACAACGGCGCCATCCGGCTGTGCGACGCCAACCACGCGTCCAAGCGCGTCGTAGGCGGTCTCGGTTGCCGGCTCGGTCGCCGCGGCGGGCCGGTACTCGCCCACGGGCGACCCGGCACCGAGGATCGACGGTGCGTACTGCCGCACCGGATTACCCACCGCATCGAACTGCGTCGTCGCCTCGACCACCACACGGCGCTGCCCGTCGACGACCGCATCGCGCTGAACCTGGATGCGCCGTCCGAAAGCATCGAAAAATTCATCGTGCCAGATCAGGGCCGACCGCGAGTACGGTCCAAGTCGGCCGCGGCTGACTCGACTCGGGGTTCCCGGCGCGCCGAGCCGATACTGCAGGCGCACATCGGGCACCGCCGAACTCTCCCCGGGTGCCGTAGTGGCAACAAGCCGGCAGAACTCGTCGTAAGCGAACGCCGTCCGCGCCGCGCTCGCGGCAGTGTGCACAGCCGGATCGTAGGCCACGGTCTGCCACAACTTCGTGCCGCATCCCGGGTCGTAACCGCTGGTAATACGGTGCCCCAGGGGCGTCGTCACGGTTGCGGCGTAAAGGTGGGTGGCAGCATCGTACTCGGTCTCGGTAATCTGCCCGGCCGCGTCGACCAGCCGCGTGAGGTTGCCGAGGGCATCGTAGGCCATGCGTGTCGTCACGCACCGTCCGCTCCCGCTCGCCGGCGCCTCCGGACACGATTCACCCTCCGGCAGTCCCGCCACCGAGACCTGATCCAACCACTCCCACGCGGTCGTCGCCAATCCGGCGGTAACGGCCCCCGGTGCGCGGTGGTCGTACGCATACCACTTTTCCGCAACCACCACGCCGGCGTTGTCGCGCACGGTCGTACGCCGCGGGCGGTCCAGCACCGTCCCGCCCGCGACATCGACCGCAAACGCGGTGGTCGTCTCCAGCGGCGTCGCCCCACCCCCATAACGCCTCGACCGCGTTACGTTACCGTACGCGTCCCACTCGTGGTTGCGCAGATAAGTGAAGCGGTTCACCACCCCGTTGCTGGACTCGGCGCGCACGGAATGCATCAGGCGGACCGCATGAGCCGCCCCCGTCGTCACTGCGGGACAGGTAACCGAACTCATGGATGGGAGAGCCACGCACGCCCACGAGTCGTACGTGAAACCGAGCACGGTTCCTGTCGGCGTGGCCGTCTGCGCCAGCTCGACCTTCCCCTTGCGAGCCCCGTCCTGGTGAAACCAGCTCGAGTGTACGGCGCCGCCACCGTCATCGCGTTCTACCACTCTGAAGCCGCGCAACTCCCGGGCCCCGGGATCGAACCGGCCGTTCCAGTACGTCAGTTGCGTACGCATCTCGTGGGCCGCCGGCGGGTCGTCGCAGTCGTCGGCGCAAAGACCGTCGCTGCGCGCGATCTCAACCACGGTCCACAACACAAACGGCAGAGAGGGCACACCGTCCAGATCGCGGTTGTCCCAGTCGGTCGAGGGCCGGTAGTCGAGCGTCGTGGTCCCGCCGATACCGTCTTCGAACACCCGCAACACGCCCGGCCGCCCGGCATACGGATTCGGGGCGCTGCGGTCCCCACCCGACGGATCGCATTGCAGCCCGTCGCCACTCGCACACCACGCCCCACTGCCATGGCGGTGCACGGCCATGGTCGTCGCCGCGGTCGTGTAGTCGACGAAGTCCACCAGCCCATCCCCGTCGGCGTCGAACAGGTCGCGGTGCGTCACCTGATCGGGAAACGAATCGATGTCCCGCACGTGCCCGTACGGCGCGGCCCAGGTTATCGGCGTCGTCGCGAAGCCGGCCCCGCGGTTCAGCACAACCTGCCATACCGGTCGCTCGGCGCTCCAACCGCAAATGTCGACTATATCGGGCAGGCCGTCGCCGTTGATATCGACCAGCTCGCGGACGACGGACGGATCGGAAAGCCCGGCGGGGACGCGCAAGCCCGACCAGTTACAGCCCAGATGCGGGAAGCTCCACAACTCCCGCGGTGCGAAGCTGTGGCCCTGGTTGACATATACCCACCAACTGTTCGCCGGCGTGTTGACCATGACAATCCGGTCCGGCAGACCGTCGCCCGTCATGTCGTAGATGCCGGCAATCTGCACGCCGCTATCCTCTCGGACGAATCGCAGCCCACCGCTGGCGCCGGCGTTGAAGAGCTGCGGGGCGGCCTCGAAACCGCTGCCAGTGTTGTACCAGACCTGCCAATCGAACGGCGGTCTCTCGTCGTCGCGCTCGGCCTGCACGAGATCGAGGCGGCCGTCGCCGTTGAGATCGATCAGGTCCAGCGTATCGACCATGCCGCGGATGCCGGCAGAGAATCCCTCGACGGTACTCCCACCGGCCCGCAGAGCTGCCCGCGGCGCCGGCCACGACACGCCAGCCGTGAACCCGCCCGGTGTCGTCGCCGACGGGCGTCGCCCCCGATAAAGCGTCCACGGCACACTGCGGGCGTCGACCAGGTCGACGATGCCGTCGCCGTCGAGATCAACGGTTTCGATCTGACCATAGCGTGCCTGCCCGTAAATGGCCGCATGCCGGATGCCGATGTAACAGAGCGCCTCGGGCACCTCCCATTCGATCGGTTCGGCCGCGAAACCCTCCGGTCCGCCGCGGTGGACACTCCACGCGCACGGGCCATCCAAGAACGGGAAATTGTCGCGGACCAGGTCCGGGATCGCGTCGCCATCGATGTCGAAGGCGTCCCGATGGGTCACTTCGTCGGCCCAGCCACCCCCTCCCTGTTGCGTGGTCCAGCGCAGCGCCGTGGCCTCGTATCCATGTGGCGGCCGGCTGGCCCGCTGTGCCCCAGCCGCAAACCCCACCCCCAGCGTCCCGTCCTGATACAGGAACGTACCGCTGGCCGGCAGCCCGTCGGCACGGGCCAGCGATCGACCCTGACCGTCGAACAAAGTGACGGCACTGAGGAACCGCTCGTCCCCCGTGGGCCGACCGTCTTGCAGGCGCTCATACGTAAAGCCGTAGGAGCGCACGGCGCGCCCGTCCGTCAATTGCCGCACGTCCACCGAATCGAGGCGCCGCTGCACGCGAGCGAGGAACCCGCCGTTGCCGCCGAGGACGACATCGCCAGCGGCCCGCCACCGCCAGTTAAACGCCACTTCGAACAGCGCCGGCAGCGCCGCGCCAGGGTTCCCCCCGTAGCGCACCCAGCGCGGATAGAGCACGTTTTCCTCAACATCGTAGTCGAACTCTATCTGATTGCCGTGCGGATCGACGATGCGACTGACGCCCCACGCGAAAGTTCCGCCGCATGGCGCAACGAATCGCGCCGCCACCGCGCTCCCGATACGATGTCCCGACACCTCTCCGAAGATATACTTCAGGCCGCCGCGGTCACGGACCGTCCAGGTGTTCGCCCCCCCGTCGTATGTGATCTGAACGAAGCCCTCTTGAATGGCTACGGTACACACACCCGTGGCGAGATCGAGCGCGCACTCCGCGGCGTTACCCGGCAGTGTCAGCACGTAATCGCGTTGCCCTGCCAGAACGCCACAATGCGGCACGCCGTTCTTCGTGCTGCGCTGCACGCGCGGCAGAGGCAGGTCCCAGCCGGTGCCGTACGGTCCCGGCCCGGCGCTGCTGCTGTAGGACAGCGCCAGGCGCGGCGTCAGGTTGTGCCGGCCCGGCGGCACCTGCAGCTCGACCGCCGTGGTCGCCGCACCGACGAACATGTTCGCCTCCGGCGCCCGCGCCAGGCCGGTAAACGGCGTCGACCCGTCGCCGGTGTCGGAACCGGGAGCTCTTGGCGCCTCGGCCAGAACTGAAACCGGTCCACCGCCGGTGCCGAGCACCCCAATGACAATCACCGTCAACCACCACCCCAGCCCACCCCGCGTTCTCATGGTCGTCCCTCCCGTATCTATTGCGCTACTGGTCGAACTCGGGCGGCAGCGGCGGCAGCGGGGCAGCGTAAGGCGGCGCCACCCGTCCCCGTTCGCCCGGACGCTTCGGTCCGCCGGGGACGCCGCCCGCACCCTGCCGGCGCTGCCGCCGCAGGGTCTCGCGCTCCCGCATCCGTTCCAACCGCGTCGGCAACGTCGACTCGACCTGCTCCCGCGTCAGGTACTCCGCCGGCGCGCCGCGTCCCGCCTCGCGCGCCAACACCGCCGCGGGCCCGCCAACTCCGGCTGCCAGCACGGCGACAAAAGCCGCCAATCCGACTCCCCTTTCCAGCCCCCGACGGCCGCAAAGCCGCCCCCGCACCCACACCCCACGTCCCGACATGCTCCGCTCCTTTCCGCCAACCCGCTGCCGGTTGGCCCGGTCAAGCTCCTGTCTCGATTTCTACTCGCGTTAGGTTAATTGTCAAGTCTTTTGTTTAGTTCCTTGTCTTAGTCGCAGCACGGTGCCGGCCGCTCCTGACCGCACGTTTTGCGCCGCCGGGCGACACGACGTTTTCCGGGTGCATTTCGGTTCCCAACCTGATTGAAGTGAAACCACGGTCCGGCAGAGAGCGGCGCCAGTGTTGAAACGTATTCGCATGTGCCATCGGTGGGCTGACGTAACATGCGATAGAGTCGGTCAGCTCGCTTCGAGACGTCGCCACGAGGCGCGGATTCTTTGGGGGAAATGATCCAGGCCCTTCCGCGTCAAGACGCAACCGACCTCATGAACTCGCGTACGAAGCGCGCGCCGGCGCCGCCACGGCAGCCGCACGACTACTGGCGGAAACGTATTCGCTCGGCACAGTTCAGGCGCGGCCTGCGGCGCGCGGTCGGCGCGGAACTGCGCGACCTGGCGCCACGCCGCGTCGCCGACCTGGTCGACGCCACCGCCGTGCGCCGCGCGCTTCGCCAACTGGAACTCGGGAGAATCGACCGCGAGGTTCTCGGCGACTTCCTGATTGCCATGGAGCGTCACTTCACGCTTCGTCTGCGGCGCGATCGTCGCTCGCTCTTCGCTGTTCTGGGTCCCGAACTGGCGCCGGATGTCGAAGCCCTACTCGCCGCCGACGGCCACCTGCCGCCCTTTGCCGACGATCTCGTCGCGGGCATGCTCGATCAGGAACTCGTCAACAAGCTGCTCACCGATCTCGTCTTCACGGCGATCGGGGCATTCAATCGCAGGGTCAACCCGATCTTCGGCGCGGTGACGACGCACATGCTCGAAGATCAGATCAAGGGCTTCATTCGCCTGTTCATGCCGACGCTGCAGCGCCAGGCGGTTGCGTTCGCCACCAGCCGAACCAATCAGCGGCTGCTGGTCGAATTCTCCCGCGCCTTTGTACGCCAGTTGTTCGAGCAGCCGGTTGCGGCATACGCCGATCTGCCGTCGCCGACTCAACGCCGGCGCGCCGAAGCGCTGCTGCGCAAGGCGCTGCGCACAAAAAAGGCCGACGCCGCCCTGCGGCAGGCGGCGCTCGACGCCTGGGACAACCTGTACCGCAACGTCGCACAGCGGACCGTCGCCGAGTTAATCGACGTGACCCGTTACGCCGAAGCGCTGACCGACCTGGCGGTTACCTCCCTGCAACGGCTGCTCGACCGCGACGAGTTGGCAAGCTTCCTGGCCGCCGAACTGCACCGCGCCCCACGAACGTAACCGTGACCGCGACTCGACCTCGCCGCCACCTGCCCCTTGCCGGCTCTCGACGAGCAACGCGCGTCTCGACTATCCTGCCGATCCAAGACTGCTTCATTCGGAAGCGAGGATGTCAGCGATGCCCCCGATTACCGCCAGGACCGGCGTTTGCGCCATACTCGGCCACCCGGTCGGCCATTCCCTATCGCCCGAAATTCACAACGCGGCCTTCGCGGCCCTCGACCTGCCGTTCGTCTATGTCGCGCATGACGTTGCACCCGGCAACGTCGCAACGGCCATCGCCGGCGTAAGGGCGATGGGATACCGCGGCCTGTCGATAACGATTCCTCACAAGATCGACGCCCTGCACGCGGTCGACGAGGTCGACGAGACCGCGCGCGTCATCGGTTGTATCAACACCGTGGTCAACCGCGACGGCCGTCTGTTCGGATACAACACCGACGGGCTCGGTGCGCTCGGTGCCCTGCGCGACGCCGGCGCCGACCCCCGCGGCCGGCACGTGCTGGTCCTCGGCTCCGGCGGTGCGGCACGCGCCGTCGCCGTCACCATCGCACGCGAGGCTCCGCCCGCCGCCCTTGCGATTCTCGGCGTCGAGCCCGATCAACTGCGCCAGCTCGCCGCCGATGTCCGTGCGCGCGGCCACTGCGGCACCGTCAGCGGGGACGAGCTTACCGACGCGTCTTTGCGCCGCGCCCTGGAGACCGTCTCGATCGTTCTCCACTGCTCGCCAATCGGCATGCATCCGCACGAAGACGCCAGCGTTGTCCCCGCCGCGCTCTGGCATCCGGGGTTGGTGGCGTTCGACGCCGTCTATAACCCGCGCCGCACCAGGCTCCTGAGCGAGGCAGCCGCGGCCGGGTGCGCGACGATCGAAGGGGTCGAGATGTTCCTCGGCCAGGCCTACGTGCAGTTCGAGCTCTGGACCGGCCGGGCGGCTCCGCGCGAGATCATGCGCCGCATCGTCGAGGCCCGGCTGTGAACGTCGTTCTCGTCGGCTATCGCGGCACCGGAAAGAGTTCCGTCGCCGCGGTTGTCGCCCGCGAACTGGGGTTGACCGTCGTCAGTCTCGACGCCGAGATCGTCCGCCGGGCCGGCAAGAGCATTCCCGAGATCGTCGCCGAGATCGGCTGGCCGGGCTTCCGCGACCTCGAAGAAGAGATCGTCCGCACCTGCGCCGCCCGCGACGGTCAGGTCATCGACTGTGGTGGCGGCGTCATCGAACGCGAAGCGAACTTCGCGCCGCTACGTGCGGCCGGCCCTGTGTTCTGGCTCCGGGCGTCCACCCGGACCATTGTCGAGCGCATCGGCGGCGACACGCAGCGACCGTCGCTCACCGGCACGAAAAGCTTCACTGACGAAGTGGAAGAGGTCCTCGCGCGCCGTCGGCCCCTGTATGGCCGCATCGCGCATCACGTTGTCGATACCGATGGGCGCACGGTGGAGGAAGTGGCGCGGGAGGTGGTTGAGGGCGTGGGGGGCTGAGGGCCTGGCTGTCGGGTGCCTGGGGGCGCCGCTGCGGATTCCCGGGCACGGGGTCGCAGGCTCGCTGCCCCATGCGCCACCGCCCTCATGCCCTCATGCCCTCATGCCCTTCCCTCAACAGACTTGCCACGTACCGGTTCGTGTTCATACGGATACGGCGTGCCTTTTCCGTTGGGTCCTCCTCGATCGCCTTCTCGTCGGCGGCAACCCGGAACAGCGGCTGCCCCTTGCGCACGATGGTCCCGCTCTCGTGTACGAAGACGTCCAGCACGCGCCCCGAGAAGGTTGCGTAGACCTTGTTGAACATCTTCATGACCTCGATGATGTACAGGGGTTGGCCCTTCTCGAAGTGATCGCCCGCCTCGACGAACATGGGCATGTGCGGCGCCTCTCGGTTCCAATACGTCCCGCCCATGGCCGCCACGATCTCGTCCGACCTGGTCGCCGGCGGCGGCACGAGCACCTTCTTCATCGCCTCCTGCAACTCGCGGTCGCGCAGGCGTTCGGGGATCTCGATCTCGAGATCCGGCCGCACACGCAGCTCGAAGAAGCCGACATGGGCACCGAGCAAGGGCACTATGCCGAGGATTTCCAGGCCGAGCTGGTGTCCCACGTGGGCCGCGCGCACGCGATCCCAGGTGTCGGCATCGAATCCAAATGCGGGCGCATCGCCGCAAAGCAGGCGGTCCAGCTCCGGCCAGGCGATGTCGTCGCGCGTGTGTTTACGGAGAGCCGCATAGAAATCGCGCGCCTTGAGCAGTAGCTCGGCGTCATGGTCCCAAATACGTTCCGTCGCCGGGCCTTCCCGCTCGTCGTAATTGAGCAGCCGGTAGGTGTCCCACAGCACCGCAACCGGGTTGCGCTTGAAAGTGACGCAGCCGCCGCTGACGTCGAAGTCGTGCATGTGCTGCGAAAGCCACGCCGACAGGTAGTGCGGCTCTTCGAACAGCCTGCGAATAGGCCGTTCGACCAGGGTTTCCTTTAGATCGTACGCCCGGCCGATGCCGGCGACCGCCTCGCGATCGGCCTTCGCCACCTGACGCCTCTCCATTTCGCGAAAAGCGTAGTTGAGGTCGACCGACTGCGCTTCTTCCTCGAGCAGCCCGACGAGGGTCAGGTACGGCACCACGAACTGCGTGGTGGGTTTCGCCCACGGATCGCGGTGCAGGAACCACTTCATGATGCCGAAATGGAACTCGAGGTTGGTGGCGAGATCGTTTCCGCGCATGCGAGTCCTTCGCAGCACCTCGGTCAGCCGTGCCCAGCTCTCGACGCGATGCGCTCCGGTGGAAAGCAGGAGCGCGATGTTCGAATCGTACGCGCCCGCCAGCCGATAGCGAATGAACATTCCCGTATCGGGGTTCTTGAGCGAGATGCCCTGGTCGTCACGGATCTCGCCATCGACGGGGTCGGACCAATGGATCATTAACCCGCCCGCGGCCGGCTGCAGCGCCCGGTCAGTGGCATTGAGACGCACCTCGATGGCGGCGCCGTCGCGCGGCACCCGCGCCGGCTGGGGCAATGCTGTCTTGTGCTTCGCCACCAGGGCCATGGCTTCGACCAGAGAATGGATGTCGAAGAAGTCGGTCGGGTCTCCGGGGTTCGCGAAGCGCAACGCATAGCAGAGCTCCGATACCCGGTGCTCGACCTGGATGCGCGTGTTCACCTCCATGAAATAGTGCCGGTTGCCCTCGACGATGCACTCGAAGGTGGAGGCGCTGTCGAGTTTGACGGCGCGACCGAACCGTTCCGCCTCGGCCTCCATGCGCGACAGGACCGCGAGATCGGCTTCGAGAACCGCCGTTGCGGTCTCGTCACCCTCGGCGCGGGCCCGGTCCGCCGTGGCGCGCAGTCCCTCCTGCGTGATCGACACCTCGACGAGCTTCTGCTCGTGCATCTGCAGCGAGCAGTCGCGACCGCCGAGCGTAACGCACCACTCGCCGTTGCCCAGCATCTGGATCTCGTTGTGGCGCGTCGCCTCGACGTTCAGCTCGATGAGCATGTTCTTGTTGTCGCCGGCGCCGGTGGCTTTCACCTCGCCGAGAACCTCACGCACGAGCGAAGGCACGACCTCCGCCGCGGAGAAAATGCGCTGGCCCTTGCCCCCGCCCCCACCGATGGCCTTGAGCCGAAAGCGCCGGCCGGGATTCTCCCGCAGCAGGCGCTCCGCCTCGATGCGAATCGTCTCGGCCAGCTCTTCAATGCTGAACAGATCGACGTGGGCGCGGTACGACGCTTCCAGAACTGCCTCGGCAACCGCGTGCAGTTCGCTGGCCTCGTCCGCAAGCAGCGGAACCTCGAGGTTGTGTCGTCGGGCAGCTTTCCGCAGCGTGGCCCGGTCGGGGCACTTGCGTAGGAGCGTCCGCACGGTCGCATCGTTGATACCCGGCGTCACCGACACCTGGTTCAAGATGGCGGTACGCTTAGCCTCGTCCTTGGCTCCAGCTGCCGCTTGCGTGTAGGCGCACGGACCGATGAAGCGCAGGCCTGCCGTCTCGATGGAACCGACGAAGTGGGCGTCCTCCGCCATGAAACCGTAACCTGCGAAGACGTAGCCGTACCCGTGCTGCTTGCAGATGCCGATTATCTGCTGGATCCGCTCCTCGCGCTCCTCCTTCGTAGTCCCGGTGTAGTCGGGCACGGGGTGAACGTGCCGCGGGTCCATGATCCGCAGCTCCGGCGACAGGGCACGCGGGAAGACGATGCTGTCACGCTCCGACAACAGAATCCCGATGTCCGTCATACCCATCTCGCGGAACACCTCGATGGCTTCCTTGCGGATTGGGCCGCGGCAGACGACGAGCACGCGCATGTCGTCGCAGGCAAACGAGCGCACCCACGGGGACGGGCTGTTCGCAAGCCGCCGGTCGCGGTGCACCAGCGGGTTACTGGTATATCGGTCCACGGGTTTCGCTCCCACGGTCATCAATGGAACTCCCGCTGCGGACCGCCCATCGGTCCCGGCACGTAGGCGCGCAGCAGCGCCCCGAGATTGCGGCCCAGCACGGCGCGCAAGTCCTCGGGCATGACGATCTCGGAGATCGACCCCAGCGACAGCGCCTCGCGCGGGTTCATCAGCTCACGCTCGTAGCGGGCACTGACCTCCGCCTCCTGTGCGCGCAACCACTCCTGAGCCGCCCTGGCGGCCTCCTGTTTGGCCTCCTCGGGCGGCGTGCCGCTCTTCGCACGCGCCTCGATCTCCTCGCGCTCCATGGTCGCGGCACGGCTGCGCAGGGCACGCAAATCGTCCTTGTACACATACTCCTTGCCGGCAGGACCCATGACGGCGACGCGGGTCGTGGGCAGAGCGAGAACGATATCCGCGCCCGTCGCGTAGCAGTTGAATGCCGCGTAAGCCCCGCCGAAAGCATTGCGCAGGATGAGAAGGATGCGCGGCGTGCGGATGTCGATAATGGCGTCGAGCATGGCCCGTCCGGCCTGGACTATGCCGCGGCTTTCCTGTTCTTTGCCGGGGAGGAAGCCGGTGGTGTCCTCGATGAAGATCACGGGGATGTTGTACAGGGAGCAGAAGCGGACGAAACGAGCGATCTTGAAGGCGGCGTCGCAGTCGATCTGTCCGCTGGCGACGGCACTGTTGTTGGCGACGAAACCGACGACGTTACCGCCGAGCCGCCCGAAGGCGGTGATGGCATTACGCGCGCGATCGGGCTGCAGCTCCATGTAATCGCCGTGGTCGCACACGCGCTCGATCACCACGGTAACGTCGATGGGCGTATTGAACCCGGTCGGCGAGTTGAAGGCCTTGCGCAGCAAGGTGTCGATCTCGGTGGTGCGCCGTCCGATCGGGTCGCTGGTCGCCTGGAACGGGGCCATGACCCGATTCGAGCTCGGCAGGTAAGCGAGCAGCCGCCGTGCGGTCCGCAGGGCCGCCAGCTCGTCCTGCACGCAAACGTCCGTCACGCCGCTGGCTCCGTGCACGCCAGGACCGCCGAGTTCGTCGGGAGTAACGTCCTCGCCGAGAACGCTCTTGACCACTCCCGGTCCCGTGAGGCCGAAGAAAGTCTCCTCGGGCTGGATCATGAAACTGCCCTGGCGCGGCAAGTAGGCACCGCCTCCGGCGTTGAAGCCGAACATGCACATGATGCTCGGCACGACGCCGCTGACCTTGCGTAACGCGGTGAACGCTTCGGCATAGCCGTCGAGGCCGCCGATACCCGCTGGGACAAAGGCCCCGGCGCTATCGTTCATGCCGATCAGCGGCATACCGCGTTCTCCGGCGAGATAGATCAGGTTGGCCAACTTGCGACCGTTGGTGGCATCCATCGAGCCGGCGCGCACGCAGAAATCGTGGCCATAGACGGCGACGTCGCGGCCATCGATCTTCGTGACCAGCGTTGCGATCGACGCACCGTCCAGACTCTTCCCCCAGTTCTGCCACAGCACGGTGGCGTTGGCGTCCCGGTCCTGCAGCGCGTCGATGCGCTCCCAGACCGTCATCCGGCCCTTGACGTGCTGGCGCAGGATCTGCATCGTCCCGGCGGCGGTAAACGGCCGGCCGCGCAACTCCTGACCATCGCGAATCGCCTGATCGTAAGGCGGCAACGGTCGCTCCACACCGCGCGCTGGCGCCTCGGCAAGCGGATTGTCCAGGGTCGGGATCACGGCCCGGCGTTTAGTCATCGTCACTGACCTTCCTCAAATCGGTGCGCGGGATGCCGTCCCGGGTGCACACCACAGTGGCACACCGCTCGGCGCATTGGACCCGATGCCGCTGCCGGCGCGTGCCGGGGCCTTTGTGTACCCTGTTCGGTGTGCCCTGCCAAGTAGGTGGGGAGGCAAATGAACCCGCGGCGGTGGTGGCTTTACGGCGAGGGTGTCGGCCGTCTGCGCTCGCGACTTCCCACCGACAATCCTCGGCCAGGAACCTCGAGCGGGCAACTCGGGACCGGGGACTGCGGATCACAGCGCGGGCTACCGCCCGCAACCCAAAGCGAGCAATCAGCCCGTTCGCCCCGAGTAGGAGCCCTTCCCCTGGGCTCCGTATCGAGGGGCGCACCCCTGCCGAGCCTGTCCCTCGATACGCCGCCTGAGAAGACGGCTGCTACTCGGGACGAACGGCGGGCCCAGCCGTTCCCTGGCCTGAAGATCTCTTCGCGCCGTGCGCGCAAACACGGAATTCGTAAATCAGTTCTCCGACTCTACCGCCGGCGCTGCGATCACCCCCGCGGCCTTCAGGGCCTGGTAGGTCGTGTACCCACCGGACAGGTTCGACGCCCGGTACCCGTGCTGGAGGAGGAACCGGGCCGCGTAGTAGGCTCGTTGTCCCACCTCGCAGAACAGGGCGATGGGCCGATCCTTCGGCAACTGCCCGTAGTGCTGCCGTAGTTGCGACAGCGGTAAGTTGATGGCTCCCGGGATATGCCCGGCGGCGTGCTCGTCGGCCTCGCGCACGTCCACGAGCAGTTCCCCGTCTTTTCCCAGACCCTCCCATTGCGCCAGCGGCATGTCGCCGTCCAGATAGTTCGCCGCCACCATGCCGGCCAGGTTCACGGGATCCTTGGCGCCGCCGAACTGGGGCGCGTAACACAGTTCGGCTTCCGCCAGGTCGTAAACGGTGGCGCCCTTCTGGATCGCCATGGCGATCACGTCGATGCGCTTTTCCACACCTTCGAGTCCGACCGCCTGCGCGCCCAGTATGCGCCCGTCGGGCACGTCGAAGAGGAGCTTCAGACGAATCGGCCGGGCTCCCGGATAATAGCCGGCATGATGGCCCGGATGCAGGTAGACCTTCTGGAAATCGCCGACACCGCAGCGACGCAACCCTTTCTCCGAGGCTCCGGTACAGGCGACCGTGAGGCCGAACACGCCGACCACGGCGGTAGCCTGCACCCCGCGGAACAATCGCTGGCGGCCGGCGATCGACTCCGCGGCGATCCGCCCCTGCCGATTCGCCGGGCCCGCTAATGGCACGATCGTCTCCTGTCCGGTCAGCACGTCGCGTACCTCCACGGCATCGCCAACGGCCCAGATGTTCCGGTCCGCCGTGCGCATCGTATCGTCGACCATGATGCCGCCACGCGCCCCCAGAGCGAGTCCGCATTGCCGCGCCAGCTCGACTTCCGGCCGCACGCCGATGGATAGTATGACCAGATCGGTCCGCAGCCGCGCACCTGACTCTGTCAGCACCGCCAGTGCGCCATGTTCGTCCTCGAAGCCGGCCACGCCATCTCCGAGGTGCAGCGTCACGCCGCGCTCCCGGAGATGCCGCTGTACCCAGTAAGCCATTTCCGCGTCGATCGGTGGCATTACCTGCGGCAGCTTCTCGAGGATCGTTACCTCCAAACCCCGATGCGCGATGTTCTCCGCCATCTCGAGCCCGATGAACCCGCCGCCGACGACAACGGCGCGCCGCGGTGCGCGCTCCTCTATCCAGGTGCGGATGCGGACGCTGTCAGGGATCGTGCGCACGGCGAAGACCCCGGGCAGGTCGATGCCGGGCAGCGGCGGGCGAATCGGCGCCGCGCCCGGCGACAGGACCAGTGCGTCGTAGGGTTCGTCGCGTTCGGCCGGCGCGCCGCTCGCGTCGAGATCGCGGACTCGGATCGTGCGTCGTGCGCGGTCGATGGCCGTCACCTCGTGCCGCGTGCACACGCCGATGTTGAACCGTTCGCGGAAGAGCTCCCGTGAGGCGACCAGCAGCTTGCGCTGGTCGGCAATCACGTTACCGACGAAGTACGGCAGGCCGCAGTTGGCAAACGACACGTACGGGCCGCGGTCGAAGATCACGATCTCCGCACTCTCGTCGAGTCGCCGCAACCGCGCCGCACATGACGCCCCGCCGGCGACGCCACCGACGATCAAGACACGTCTTCCCATTTTCCCTCCCGCAACCTCGCTCCGGGCGGATCAGCCGCGCCGTCCGCCCTTGAGTGATGCCAGGAACCCAAGCAGGGTCCTGGTGTTGACGATATCGTCCCTGGTCGCCCAGCCTCGCCGCGCCATGGCCACGCCGTAGTGCAGGTAATGCATATGGGCCAGGCTGTGCGCGTCGGTGTCGATGATCAGAGGCACGCCCGCGGCCACCGCCTTGCGGATGTGCTCGTCCTTCAGGTCCAGGCGGTCCGGATGGGCGTCGATCTCCAGCACCGTTCCGGTGCGTTTGGCCGCCGCGATGACGGCGTCGACGTCCAGATCGATAGCCTCGCGACGCAGGACCACGCGTGCCGTCGGATGGAAAAGTATATCGGCGTTCGGGTTCTCCATGGCCCGTATCACCCGCCGCGTCTGCGCCGTCCGCGACAGACCGAAATGGGAGTGAACGGCCACGCCGACGACATCGAGCTGTGCCAGCGTCGCGTCATCGATGTCGAGCCGACCGTCCTTGTCGATGTTGACCTCGGCTCCCTTGAGCACCCTGATGCCCGCCAGGCGCCGGTTCAACTTGTCGATCGCCGCCATTTGCCGCCGGAGTTGTTTTTCGTCGGACCCGCCGGTCATTGCCAGTCCGCGCGTGTGATCTGTGATGGCGATGTACTCGTGCCCAAGTCGCTGCGCCTCGGCCGCCATCTCCTCGATCGTGTTGGCGCCGTCGGTCCACGTCGTCTGCAACTGCAGGTCGCCGCGCAGATCGTCGTAATCGACGAGCGCAGGGAGGCGACCGGCGGCGGCCGCCTCGATCTCGCCGTTATCCTCGCGCAACTCGGGAGGGATGTACGGCAGGTCGAGCGCCGCGTAGACCTCCGCCTCGGTCTTGCCGGCAATCGCCCGCTGGCCGCGAAAAACGCCATACTCGTTGAGCTTCAGGCCGCGCTCCTGGGCCCGGCGGCGCAAGGCGACGTTGTGAGCCTTGCTCCCCGTAAAGTAGTTGAGCGCCGCACCGAAGCTGGCCGCCGGAACGACCCTCAGGTCGACGTCCATTCCGGAAGACAACTTCACGCTCGATTTGGTCTCGCCCTTGCCGTGCACGTGAACGACCTCGGGCATGGCAACGAACGCGTTCATGACGCGCCCGGGGTCGGCCGCAACCACCAACACGTCGCCGTCGCCCACGGTTTCCTTGCGCCGCCGGATGGATCCCGCCAGCGCGACCTCCGTCACGCCCATGACGGCGCGCAGGCGAACTGCCAATTCCTCCATCACCGGCAGGGCGACACCCAGCGCAAAACGCCCGCTGTGTTGCTGAACGAAACCGACGCCCTTCAAGATCTTCTGTTCGCTCTTCTCGCCGAAACCGGGCAGGCCGCGGATGCGGCCGGCACGTGCGGCACGCTCGAGGTCGGCGAGATCACGCACGCCGAGCGACTCGTACAGTGCCTTGATGTGCTTCGGTCCGAGCCCCGCGACGGCGGTGAGTGCGCTCAAGTCGACGGGTGTCCGCGCCCGCAGCTCTTCGTAGTACGGGAGAGCGCCGGTTTCGATCAGCTCGATGATCTTCTCGCCGATGCCCCGGCCGACCCCGGGCACCGCCTCGATCGCCTTGACGCCGCCGCCGCGGTACAGCTCGGCAAGCTGCGCGTCGCTCGACTCGACGGCGTCTGCCGCCTTCTCGTAAGCCCGCGGTTTGAACGCGACGCCGTCCATGTCGAGGAAGATGGCGATCTCACGCAGCACGCGGGCGATCTCGGCGTTGGTCATGGCCGCGGCCCTCCAAACCGGGACGGTACGTAAAGCGGGCGGTTCCCGCAACGGCCCGCAGACTGCTTTCCGGCTCTCAACCAAGCGTCCCCGAGGGTCGTCGCTCCTCGTCCGCAGGGTTTACTCCCTTGGCTCGCCCGCACCATGCTGTCATACTGTTTCTCATGAGCGCGCAACCGCGATCGGTGACTGCAGCGGTCATTGCCGACCTGGAAGCGGACCCCATGCTGCGAGACCACTTCGTCCGCGCTCTGGGCGACGGCATCGCCACCGCACGCGCGCTCGCCGAGCAGGGTCGCATCCTTGAGCGACACACCCAGGTACTCGAAGACCTGACTGAAGCCGTTCGCGATCAGGGT
Organism: Candidatus Binatia bacterium; assembly: GCA_023150935.1. Taxonomy (NCBI): domain Bacteria; phylum Candidatus Binatota; class Binatia (SeqCode); species Binatia bacterium. The sequence goes on from JAKLJW010000021.1 coordinate 81,949, forward strand.
CGACACATCGAGGAACAGGGCAAACGTATTGAGGAACAGGGCAAACGTATCGAGGAACAGGGTAAACGTATCGAGGAACAGGGTAAGCGTATCGAGGAACAGGGCAAACGCATCGAGCGGCAGGGTGAGCGTATCGAGGAACAGGGCAAGCGCGTCGAGCAGCAGGGTGAGCGTATCGAGGAGGCATTCCGGAGGGTGGAGGCACTCGGAGCCCGCTGGGGTTTGCACTCCGAAGAGGCGTTCCGAGAGGGAATGCGCTCGGTGCTCGAAAGACGCTTTAAAGCCAGGGTCCGTCATTGGGAGGGTTTCGATCCTGACGGGGTCGTTTTCGGTCACCCGGCGTCGATCGAGCTCGACCTGGTAATCAGCAACGGTACCAGCCTGGTTATCGAGGTTAAGTCTCACGTATCCGCGGCGGACCTCGCGGCGTTCGAGCGCAAAGCCAAGCTCTACGAGCAACAGACCCAGACCGCCGTCGCCCGTATGGTCGTCAGCCCGTCGGTGGACCCGCGTGCAGTTAAGATGGCCGAAGACCTGGGGATAGAGATATCCACCCACCTCGGGTGAGAGTCCGCGGCGTTCCTGCCTCCACCTCGAACGAGGCTGAGGCTCAGGCAGACGCCGATGCGGAGGAGGTTTGCGGTAAGGCCGGGTGCCGGCCGCGGCGCAACCAAGCCACCGTCGACTCCAGGTACGTGTAGTAGACCGGGGTCAGGTACAGCGTCACGAGCTGCGAGAACAGAAGGCCACCGACGACTGCCAGGCCGAGCGGGCGCCGCGCCTCCGCGCCGCCGCCGACCGCCAGCGCGATCGGCAAGGCCCCGAGTAGCGCCGCCATCGTGGTCATCATGATGGGCCGGAACCGCACGATGCAGCCGTCGTAGATGGCATCCAGCGCACTCTTACCGCCCTTGCGCTGCGCGTCGAGCGCAAAGTCAATTTGCATGATCGCGTTCTTCTTCACGATGCCGATCAACATGACGATGCCGACGAATCCGTAGATGTTGAGCTCGGCCCCGAACAACATCAGCGTCAGCAACGCGCCGAAGCCGGCCGATGGCAGCCCGGACAGGATCGTCAGGGGATGAACGAAGCTCTCGTACAGGATGCCCAGCACTATGTAGATCACCAGGACCGCCGCGAGCAGAAGCAGCCAGAGCCCGGTCAGCGACGACTGAAACTCGTGCGCCACCCCTTGAAAGGCCGTCGACACGGTTGCCGGCAAGGTCTGTCGCGCCACCGCCTGCACCCGCCCCACGGCCTCGCCCAACGAAACCCCCGGGCGGAGGTTGAACGAAATCGTCACCGCCGGCAGTTGCCCGGCGTGGTTGACCGTCAGCGGACCAACGCCTTCTTGCGGCCTGACCACCGCTTGCAGCGGCACGAGCTGGCCGCGCGCCGACCGCACATACAATAGCGACAACGCCGAGGGGTCGCGCTGATAACGGTCGTCGAGTTCGAGGATGACGCGGTACTGGTTGTTCGGCGCGTAGATCGTCGACACCCATCTGTCCCCGTAGGCGCTGTAGAGGGCGTTCTCGATCTGTTCGGCGGTAACCCCCAGCGTTGCGGCCTTGTCACGGTCGATCTCCAGTTGCACCTCCGGGTTGTGCACCTGCAGGTCGCTCGTGACATCCTGCAACTCGGGCAGCGCCCGCAGGCGCTCTTCCAGAACCCCGGCCGCGGCGTACAGTTCGCTCGTGTTCGGACTCAGCAGCGTGAACTGATAGAGGCTCTTCGAAAGCTGTCCGCCGATCCGGATCCCGGGCAGCTCCTGCAAGAACACCCGCATGCCGGGCACGCCGGCGGTCTGCCGGCGCAAGTCCTGAATTACCTCTCCGACCGCGGCCCGCTCCGCCCGCGGCACCAGGTTCATGAACATGCGCCCCTGATTGGAAGTGCTTCCCGCCGCCGCGTTCGTACCGACGACGCTCGACGACAACGACGCCACCGCGGGGTGCCTCCGCACGATCTCCGCTACTGTCTGCTGGTGCGCCGTCATCGCTTCGAACGACACCCCCTGCGTGGCCTCGGTGACCCCGAAGATGGCACCCAGGTCCTCGTTGGGAATGAACCCCTTGGGCACCCGCACAAACAGGTAGACGGTGGCGACGAGGATCAGCCCCGAGACCACCATAGTCGCCGGACGGTGCCGTAAGACGACCCGCAGACTGCGCTCGTACGCCTCGATCAACCAGCCGAACCCCCGCTCAGTCGCCAGATACAGGCGGCCGTGCCCCATCTCCGCGGCCGGCCGCAGGTAGCGGCTGCACAGCATCGGGGTCAAGCTCAGGGAGACAAAACCGGAAATGAAGATCGCGACGCAGATGGTTACCGCGAACTCGTTGAAGAGCCGCCCGAGGATGCCGGGCATGAACAGCACCGGAATGAACACAGCCGCCAGCGACAGGGTCATCGACAGGATCGTGAACCCAATCTCTTTCGAACCGTCGAGGGCGGCCGCCATGGGCCGCTTTCCCATTTCCATGTGCCGCACGATATTTTCCAGCATGACGATGGCATCGTCGACGACGAAACCGATCGATAGCGTCAACGCCAGCAACGAGAGGTTGTCGACGCTGAATCCGAACAGATACATCGCACCGAAAGTCCCGACGATCGACAGCGGCAGTGCCAGACTGGGGATGACCGTCGCGGACACGTTGCGCAAGAACAGAAAGATCACCAGAACCACCAGCACCAGCGCCACGACCATGGTGAACTTGACCTCGTTCACCGACTTCATGATCGACGCGGAGCGATCGAACATCACCTGCAGGTCGACCGACGGAGGCAGTTGCTGCTTGATGAGTGGCAGCAGTGCCTTAATGTTCTCGGCCACCGCAACCGTATTGCTGCCCGGCTGGCGTTGCACGCCGAGCACCAGCGAGCGCTGCAACCCCTCGGCGTTGCCGAACCACGACGCCGAACGGTCGTCCTCGACACCGTCGACGACACTGCCCAGTTCTTCCAGTCTCACCGGCGAGCCGTTGCGATAGGCGACGACTATCGGCCGGTAGTAAGTCGCCTCGGTGAGCTGCCCCGACGACCGCACCGTGTAGCGCTGCGCACTGCCTTGCAGTACACCGGTCGGCAGGTTGGTGTTGGCGGCGCGCACCGCCCGCTCGACCTCGTCGATACCGATGCCACGGCTCGCCAACTGCATCGGATCGAGCTTCACGCGCACCGCGTATTTCTGAGCACCGTAGACGAGCACCTGCGCAACGTCGGGAACCATAGAAAGGCGCTGCGCAATCAGAGTCTGCCCGTAGTCGTCAAGCTTCCAGAGCGGCAGCGTCGCCGACCGTAACGCCATGAATATGATCGGCTGGTCGGCCGGATTGGCCTTGCGGAACGTGGGCGGGCTCGGCATACCTGCCGGCAACAACGGCGCCGCCTGCGTAATCGCAGCCTGCACGTCCTGCGCCGCCGCGTCGATGTCACGTTGCAGATCGAATTGCAGCGTGACCTGCGTCGTCCCGAGCGAACTTGTCGAAGTCATCGACGCCAGACCGGCGATGGTCGTGAACTGCCGCTCCAGAGGCGTCGCCACCGCCGAAGCCATGGTTTCCGGACTGGCCCCCGGCAGGTTGGCAATCACGAGCAAAGTCGGAAAGTCGACGTTCGGGAGATCGCTGACCGGGAGCGTCCGATAGGCCAGGCCGCCGAACGCCAACAGGGCCAGCATCACGAGCGTAGTTGCAATCGGACGCCGGACGAAAGGGGCGGAGATGTTCACCGATCCGACTCCGCCCGCACCCGAGGTGGCGCTTCCGCGCTTCTCGGGTCCACCCGGCTGCCGGCGGTGAGCCGGATCTGTCCGTCGGTAACGATCTGCTCGCCGGCCTGCACACCCTCGGTAATGACGACATCGGCCCCGGTGCTCATCCCCACCGTGACCGGACGCACCTCGGCGACGCTTGCCGGCGTCACGACGAATACGAACTGCCCCTGTTGGCCGGTCTGGACCGCCGCCGCAGGCACCACCAGCGCGCCGTTCTCGGTCGAGACGGTCAGCGCCACGTTGACGAATTGGCCGGGCCACAGCGACTCGTCGCGGTTCGCGAAGAGCCCTTTGAGCCGCACCGTGCCGGTAGTGACGTCGACGCTGTTGTCGATGAACTCCAGACCGCCGCTTACCGCGGGCGTTCCGTCCGCCTCCGCCGTGACCGCCAGCGTCTCCGCCGCGGCCCGCCGCCGGATTGCCGGCAGGACCTGCTCGGGTACCGAGAAGGTCACGAACGCGGGCTGCACCTGGTTGATGACGGCCAGGGTCGTGTCGTTGCGCCGCACGACGTTACCGGGATGGACCAGCAACTGACCGACGCGGCCGTCGATCGGCGAACGAATCGTGCAGTACTGGAGCTGGAGCCTGGCGTTCTCGACCATCGCCTGCTCCGCACGTGTCGCGGCCCGCAATGCGGCCGCCCGCGTCGCGGCCTGGTCGTACTCGTCGCGGGAGATGAACCCGTCCTTGTACAGACGCTCGCGGCGATCGAACTCCACCTCGGCGTTGTTCGCCTCGGCAACGGTCTTCGCAAGGCTGCCTTCAGCCTGCCGCAGGGCGGCCTCGAAAGGCCGTGGATCGATGGTGAACAGCAGGTCGCCCTTCCGTACGAAGGCGCCCTGCGCAAAGTGGACCTCTGCCAGTTGGCCGTCGACCTGCGGCTTCACCGACACCGTGGAAAAGGGGTCTACGGTACCGATGGCGCGGACCTGCACGGGGACGTCCTCGCGCCTGACCGTGGCCACCACCACCGGGACAGCCTCAATGCTCCCTCCGGCGCGCCCTCCGCCGTGACCCTCGGATTCCGAAGAACAACCGGCGAACACCGCCATGCCGGTGAGTGCCAACACCGCCGTCGCAAGTCCTATCTCTCGTCTTCGCACCGCGATCCTCATGGCACTGCCTTCGAGGCTAGCATTCGTCCAACACCGGCGCGACCGGCCGGCGCCGCCGACAGCCCAGGGTAGACAACAACACACCATCCCAGGGCTGTGTTCCGTAACGCCTCCGGCGTAAGGAATGCCGATTCGGTTAGGACGCACAGGGGTGTAGGTTAACGCCTATCGTAGGCAGGGTCCTCAGATCGCCTCCAGATACGGCGCGCAGACACGCCGTGTGGTCACCGCCGCCACCGCCGCATCGAGGGTCGCGCCGCAATTGACGTGAAGGTGGGCAATCGCCACCGTGGGCGCCCGGTTGTAGCCGGCGTTGCAGTGCAGGTAGATGCACTCACCGGCGGCGCTCAGGCGTGCCAGCAGCGGGAGGACCGTATCCATCCGGCTTCGCATCGCCGCGATGTTGCCATCGGGAATCGGCACATGATGCCACTCGATCCCATGGTCACGGCAGGCGCCGCACAGCACCGCCGCCCGCAACCCCTTGCCAGCCAGGTCCGGATGGTCCTGCAGATTCACGATCGCCGTGACGCAATGAACATCGCGCAGCCACCCGATGTCATCGACGGTCGGGTACTCGCCGACGAACAGACCGGGAACGATGGCGGAAAGGTTAGGCCGCCGCGCGGCGCGTAGCGCCGTCCACACCGGGATCGTCACTTGCGCTCCCCTGTCGGCCTACCGCCACCCCTGCGCCGCTCTCATGTCGCCTTGCACAGGACCCCCGCGGTCAGGAAGAAACAACCGGTCCGATTCACCCCGAAACTGAAGATATCCGCCGTGCCACCGGGCGTGACGGCGTTCACGCGTAGAGCGCGTGTCGATGCTCGGCTTCCGCCGTCCACATCGTCGCGATAGGCGTATCCTTCCGGGTAGTGAAAGGCCGGCTCGAGCTCGTCACCGGCGCGCAGCGCATCCGCCCGGCACTCCGACATCCCTTTCTTGAAAAGCACCTGGTACGGCGCCACGCGGAAGCGGGCGCCCGTCTCCAGTTCCACCTCGACGACCGGTTGCTGCTCGCCGATCTTGCGCACCTCGAACAGCCGCCTGAAACGCACCCGTCCAGACGGCTCGCGGGTGAACACCGACACGCCCTTACCCGCAAGACTGCGAATCGTCATCGCCCCTTCAGGGGTTTCTACCTTTGTGTCCGCCGCCAGGGCGCAAACCGGCTCGCTCATGATCGCCGACTGCAGATATGCCACAGGCCGGCGGCCACACAAGCACCGCTCACCCGACCATAACCGCCGTGAGCGTGCGGCCGGACAGCGCGCGGCGCCAGGCCGCCTCGACGGTCGCCTGCGACGTGCGGCTGACGATGCGTTCGGCTTCTTCCGGAACCGGAAAGCCCGTAAGCGCCCCCTCGGCCAATGCCAGTGCCCGGTCGATGCGGCTCTCGGCCAGCGACGCATAACGATAGCGCAGCTTCTTGCGTGCCCGCAGGAGTTCGTCCGGATTGAACCCTTCCGCGGCCGCTCGGGCACACGTCTCCTCAACCGCCCGGACCAGCCGATCTGCCGCGCTGCGCGCCGCGCTAGCTGCGATCGTCGCCACCGCCCAGCCCGCCCCGGACTCGACGGTCGCCGACACGTCGTAGCCCAGGCCGAGGCGTTCGCGGATCTCCTGAAACAAACGACTGTCAGGGTCGGCACCGACCAGGTCGATCGCCATCCCGACTGCGAGCAACTCGCGGGGGTCTGCGGGCACCGCCACCATCTTGATGAGATAGGCCTGCCCCCCGCTGCCGCGCCATCGCCGCGGTCCCGTTTGCCCGAACCGCACCGCCGGGGCAGCCCTAGAGACGGCCGGGCTGCCGGAGCGGAAGTGCCGGCGAACCGCCTTCACGGCTGCCTCCTCTTTCACGCCCCCGACCACCGCGAGAACGCTCCGCGCATGCGTGAAGTGGGTGCGGATGAAACCCGCTACGTGCGCGGCCTCGACGCCGCGCAGGTCCCGAATCGTGCCGCACACCGGATGCGCGAGCGCACCGCCGAAGAAGCTGCCCCACGCCCGCGTGTGCAGGCGCTCGAACGGATCGTCCGCCCGGCTGCGGATCTCGTCAATGACTACTCGGCGCTCCTTGCGAAAGCGGTCCGAGTTCACTTCGCTACGGTAGAACTGCTCGGCGAGCAATCCCAGCGCGGCGTCGAGGTCCTCGTTGAACACCTCGAACGTGAGCGAGATGGTCTCGTAACCGGTGTCGGCGTTGTGCTCGCCACCCAACTCGGCGGCACGTCGGTTCAACGCCAGTTGATCGAGACTGGCCGTGCCCTGAAAGAGCATGTGCTCGGCCATATGCGCGATGCCCGGGTGCCGCCCGTCGAAACGGGCGCCCGCACGCACGCTGAGAGCGATCGCGGTGAGGGCTCCGGGTTGGTGCTGGTAAGCAACACGCAAACCGCAGTGCCGGAACGTGACGGTACGATGCATCGGCGACAGGCCCGATTAGCGGACCGGTGGCGTCCGGGCAATGGCGTCGCTGCGCAAGTGGCCCCGGGCCGCCCGACTCAGCCAGGAGCCTGTCGGAGAAAGGCCCGCTGGTGCTTCGACAAGCTCAGCACGAGCGGGCTCTGCCTTGATTTCACAGC
>JAKLJW010000022.1 GCA_023150935.1 Candidatus Binatia bacterium
GAAGTGAACCTGGCGTTGTTCAATGCCAGACCGTTGGCGGAGGAGGCGGAGGAGGAATGAAGCAAGGGCTGTTGCCGAACGGGGTGGAGGTGGTGGAGGCAGCGGACACGGTGATGGCGCGCGCCGGGCACGCTGGCGTACATTCCAGCGGAGGCGGCGGCGCTGCGGGGGCTTGCCCGCGCGAATGAAGGGCTCACGCGGGCGGTGGCGGCCCGGGGGAGGTCGCAGAAAGCGACCCTGGACCACGATGCGACGATTCCAGAGAGCCACCAGCAGGAGGCGTTGGCGCACTACAAGGGCGGGCGTGGGTATCAGCCGGCGGCGGTCTACTGGGTGGAGCAGGATCTGGTGATTGCGGACGAGTTTCGCGACGGGAACGTCCCGGCGGCGCCATCTCCGCTGAGCAAGCTGTCGTAGGCACTCGCCGACGCGGCCTCGATCTCGTAGCCCGCCAGACTCTGCGGCACGCTCGTGCGCAGTGGTTTCGACTGGACCATCAGCCGGCCGAGATCCAAGAGATCACTGCGGTTCGAGGCCAGTGCCGCTTCGACTGCCTGCGCCGCCACGTCTTCGCCGTGATCGACGACGGCGCCGAGCACGCGCGCGAACACCCGAGCGGCCTCTCCGGTCCGTGGCTATCCACCAGCAGCCGACACAACGCCCCGTACGGCTCGCCCAGCTCGCTCAGCAGCTCGGCCGCGACCTGGCGCACCGCCTGCGGCTTTTGCGCCAGCTCCGGCAGGTAGTGCCGATACCGGATTCGCTTCTCACCGAAGCGCTTGCGCTCGGCAATGCTGCGGCCTTGCTGGTCACACCGCTGCCGACTTACCTGATCCAGTCGTGTCAGGAGCTTCGCGCCGATCGCTCGCAGAGACTCACCGCTGGGAATTGGCACCAGCTCCTGCAAGCGGATCCCCTTGCCGCGGCTCTCGCGCTCACCGTCGACCTCCACTGTGACGTCGAAGAAGTCGACCTGGACTTCGTCCCCGGCTCGGTGCACCAGCGGCACGTACGTCTCCGACTGCTGTCGTCGGCGCTCCCGCAACCAGTCTTGCACCAACGTCAGTTGGACCTTGCCTTGTGCCTGATCACATACACCTGATCCACTCTCAGCACCTCCGCTACCTCCTCCGAAATTTCGTCCTCCCGGTTGGGTAGCAAGCTGCTGGGGGTGGGTCACTTGTTCAGCGTTGGGTGGGTCAGTTTCTTAGCGTTGCGTGCACTAAAGAATATCGTCGAGAGCGGAGCGAATCCTGCGCTTCAAGTCCGGGTGGAGGCCGTGGATCAACGCCGCGACATCGTCAGGGACCTTCAACCGTCGCATGACCGGTCATCGGTTTCAGTCGGCGAACAGTTCGTCCAATGTGTAGAGCTTTGCTTTACCGCGCGTCAGGGCCCGGAGACCGCGCCGGATCTCGGCGACGAGATTCGCATCGGCACGCACCGTTGCCGTCTCCTTCCAGCTCTCGAGGTCGGCAGGATTCACCAACACCGCCGCGGCGCGGCCGTTACGGGTGATGACTATCTCCTCGTCGTGCCCCTCGACTATATCCGCCGCGCCCGTATGCGCGTCCGAGCGGTGGAGGCACTCATCGAAGCGGGGGACTTCGCCGACCCGCTCGCACAGCGCCATTGGCGCTCCGGGCGCGCCCTTCGCCCTCAGAGGTTCCGCAGCAGCATGAGCCCGGCGACCGCGAAGACGGCGATCACGATCGCGGCGTGCATGCGACCGTCGTGGGCGCGCGCGAAGAGGTCGTTCTGGCGCATGTAGTTGAAGTCGATGAGGCCGAGGAAGAGCAGCATTCCCGCCGCCACGAGCGCGAGATCGCGGCCGCGTTCGGGCTGAACGCGATCGAGGCCGGCGGAGAGCACGAGGAGTGCCGCCGCGACCAGATCGGGGAGCGGAAAGGCGCGCTCGTGCTCGGCAAACCCGGGCGGGCGCCAGGGCTCGTCGAAGCGGGCCCGTCCGAGCGTCAGCCAGAAGCCCACGATGCCGGCGGCCGCGACGAGCTGCGCGACGAGGACGACGGTGGCGAAGGAGACCATGAGCCGGCGCTCCCCGCGAACGCTCAGGCCGAGCGGACGGATCGTGGCGCGGGAGCGGCGAGCCGCGCCGGGATGACGTCACGCGCGAAGACGTCCTCGACGCGCTCGGCGGTCTTTACGATCTCGGCCCGGTCGCCAGCGACGAGGACCGTCGCCGGGCGGGGCAGGGCGTTGAAGTTCGATGCCGAGGCTTCCTGGTAAGCCCCGGTGTCGAGAAAAGCCAGCACCTGTCCGGGGCGCAGCGCCGGAACCCGGGCGCTCGGTGCGAGACGATCCGCTCCGCAGGAATGGCCGACGATCTCGGCGGTCATGGTCGCCGGGGCGTCGACGGCGTCCGCCACCACGACGTCGTAACGATTGGCCTCCATCGTCCCGCAGGCCAGGAAGAACTCGGTGGTATCGGTAAGCACCCAGGCGAGCGGGATGGGCTCGGTCTGCCGCTTCACCACCTTCACGCGGGTGAGATGGAGGCCGCAATCGCCGTAGAGACCTCGCCCGGGCTCGGCTTGCAGGCGCACGCCCCGCGGGGACACGCCGCGGGCTTGCAGGCGCTCGCGGAGCGCCGCCGTGATGGTGGCGGCGTAGTCCTCGATGCTGGGCGCCAGCGGGCGCGGCGGGTGCTCCTGGAGAAGCGCTCCCGTGAGTCGCGCGAGCGCTGCGTGGTAGGCGGTTACCCCGAGCGCACGCAGCGCGGTCAGCACCGGGAACCCCACGAGCGAGGCCAGGAACTCCCCCCGTTCCAGCATGCGCGAGTGCGGGTCACGCGGTGCCGCCATGCCGCCGCCGACATCGAGCTCGGCGGGACGCCATCCGCCCCACGCGTCGCAGAGGTCGGCGACCAGATCGGCGAAGTGCCGCATGAGGCCGCGCCAGTACCACAGGCTCGCCGCGTGCCGTCCGGCGTGAAGGTGCAAGCCGACGAGCTCGACGTGCGGCAGCGCGAGCGCGCGCCGGCCCAGGTCGACCAGGTATTCGCGGGGGATGCCCGACTTGTAGACCTGGAATCCGAGGTCGATCGGAATCAGGAGCCGGGCGAAATCCGTCGGCTTCCAGAGGCTCGGGAGTGGAGGCTTGACCCGCAGGCGGATGCGGGCGCGCCGGCCGAGTGTCGCGGCGACCTCCTCGATGGTGTCGATTTCGTCCAGGTCCTCGACCGTGATGCGGACGCCCGCGGCGACGCAGTTGGCGAGGTGCTCGCGAGACTTGCCACCGCCGTTAACGGAGACGCGCTCCGGATCCACCCCCGTGGTCATCACGCCGGCGAGCTCTCCGGGCGAGTAGACGTCGGCCCCGGCGCCCTCGGCGCTCAAGATGCGGCGCGCCGCGAGGGAGAGGTTAGCCTTGAAGGCGGGCAGCACGTCGACCGGGCCATCGGGCCAACCGGCGGCGAGGGCGTCGCGATAGCGCCGATAGTTCTCGCGGAGTTGGGTCTCCGAGAGGACGAACAGCGGCGAGCCGAAGCGCTCCACCAGGTCGGCGGCACGCAGGTCGTCGACACAGAGATGGCCGTCGCGAACGCTCAGGCACCGGCTCGCGGCAATGCGTTCTCGCATGGCGCGGCACTGTACTCTCTTCCCGCGCCCGGCGCCAACCGAGTCGTGCCCGGCGGGCCCCGCACCGTGATCGATTCATGGGTCGGTGGAACATCCACTCACGCGGGAGCAGTGTCCGGCACCCCTTCTCTAAAATCTTCTTCGAGATCTCGGCAGCGGGTCGTTACCCGGTCGGAATCGGGACCGCTATCGACATCGGGATCGAATTGCGCCGCGGGCCGAGAGCGATTCCGATACCGACCCCAGGCCGACTCGGTCGCCCCGCGCCATCTGCGCCCCGCCCCGGCCGAGGCGAAGGATCGTCCGAATTGTCGCACCGTTCCCGAATGGAGTCCCCCGATTGACTCGGGTCGGTCCTCCGGTAAACGTCGTTCAGCAGGTTGAACGACGTTCAATGACGGCGCTGGTACACAGGAAGGGGCATGCCGAGCGGCTCGATCGGGGGCGGGCCGAGATGCGGGAGCGGATCTGTGCCGCGGCGATGCGACTGTTCCTGGAAGACGGATTCGAGCAGACGTCGATGCGGCGGATCGCCGCCGCCATCGGCTACAGCCCCGGTGCCATCTACTCGTACTTCGAGGACAAGGACGAGATTCTCTACGCGCTGCACATCGAAGGGTTCGGGAAGCTGCGTGAGGCTCTGCAGGTCATCGATCCGGCATTGCCGGCACGCGAGCGCCTGCGGCTCGGGGGCGAGGCGTACCTGCGCTTCGCCTTCGAGCATCCCGAGTACTACGACTTGATGTTCATCACCTCGCACACCGTCGCGCGTATCCGCGAGCAGGAACGCTGGGACGTCGGCTGGGACACGTACGATTTCCTTCGCGACCTCGTCCGCGCCGCGATGGCCGACGGGGTGTTGCCGGCCGGCGATCTCGAGGCGGCGACGTTCGCCATGTGGGCGAGCATGCACGGCATCGCCGCCCTCGTCATCCGCGGCCGGTGTCCGATGATTCCGCAAGCCGACGTCGGCGCCGTGGTCGCCAGCGCCTTCGCATGGCAGCAGGCGCGCCTGACGCGCCCGACCGTTGCCCGGCGGCGGCCGGCGGCCCGGCGCAGTGTAAAGAGGGTCAGAAAATGATGCATTCGATCCGTTCGGGGGCGCCGCTGATGGCGCTCGTGGCGCTGTCCATGTCTGGCTGCGGCCCGCGCACGGTCGCCTCGGTGCGGTCGGGCGACGAGGTGGAAGCGCGCGCCGTGCGGCTGGCGTCGGTGGTGCGCACCGAGGCCGCGGAGCCGATCCGCGCGGCCGGCCTGTTGCTCGGCAAGGAAGAGTCGCGCCTGTCCTTCAAGGTTGGCGGGGTCGTGCAGGAGGTGCTGGTCGACGAGGGCGCACGCGTTACCGCCGGCGCGCTCCTTGCGACGCTGCGGCCCGAGGAGGTCGTGGGCCGGGTTACCCAGGCCCATCGCGCCTTCGAGAAGGCGCAACGCGACCTCGACCGCCTCGATCGTCTGCACGATATGGGGATCGTCGCTACCGGCAACCTCGACGACGCTCGCACGCAGCGCGACGTGGCACGCGCGGCCCTCGACGTGGCACGTTTCGACGCGCAGTACGCCTCGATCCACGCGCCGGCAGACGGTGTCGTCCTCGAACGGCTGGCCGAGCCCGCCGAGCTGGTGTCGCCGGGCACGCCGGTGCTGCGCTTCAAGACGGCCACCGAGGGCTGGGTGGTGCGGGTCGGCCTGCCGGACCGCGACGTCGTCCGGGTCCAGCTCGGCGACGCGGCGATGGTGACCTCGCAGGCCTACCCGGGGCGCCACTTCGGCGGCCGGGTGACGCAGATCGCCGGGGCGGCCGCGCCGGCCACCGGAACTTTCGATCTCGAAGTGGCGGTCGATCCCGACGGCGCCACGTTCTATTCCGGCCTGTACGTAGCGATCGACGTCGAGCCGACCCGGCGCGAGCCCGTGGCGATCGTGCCCGTCGACGCCTTTCTCGAAGGAAACGGCGACCGCGGGATCGTGCTCGCCCTGGCGGCGGACGGCAAGACCGCGCGCCGCGTGCCGGTGCAGGTCGCCTTCCTCGACGGCGATCGCGTCGCGTTGCGCGCCGGCCTCGACGGGATCGACCGGGTCGTCACCGACGGCGCCGCCTGGCTGCGCGAGGGTGCCCCCGTGCGCGTGCTGCCGCCCAACGGCGAAGCGGCGAAGCCATGAACCTTGCCGCCTTCGCGGTCCGGCGCCCGCAACTGACGCTGGTGCTGTTCGCGATGCTGGCCACGATCGGCCTGCATTCGCTGCTGAACATCCCGCGTGCCGAAGACCCCAGCTTTCCCATCCCGACGTTCGTCGTCACCGCCATCTTCCCGGGCGCCAGCGCCTACGACGTCGAACAACTCGTCGTCGATCCGCTCGAGGACCGCTACCTGGAGCTGGACGACGTCGACGATGTGAAGTCCCGCAGCGAGGACGGCCTTGCCGTCATTGTTATCGACTTCGAGGCCGGTGCCGATCCGGAACGTAAGTACGAGGAAGTGATCCGCGAGACGAATGTGACACGGCCGGAACTCCCCGAAGGCCTCGCTCGTCTCGAGGTCAAGAAGGTCCAGGCGCACAACGTAGCCATTCTGCAGTTTGCGCTGCTGTCCGAGGATGCCCCCTGGCGGCAGCTCGAACGGGAGGCCGAGCGCCTGCAGGACCGCCTCGAGACGGTACCCGGCGTCAAGAAGGTCAGGACGTGGGCGTATCCGGAGGCGCAGGTCCGCGTCGAGATCGACCCGGCGCGCCCGATCCCCGTGACGCGCGTGCTCCAGGCCCTGCGGGGCGACTCCGCGACGATTCCCGGCGGCGGCGTGGACATCGGCAGCCGGCGCTTCAACGTCGACACGGGCGGTGCGTTCGCGTCGGTGGAGGACGTTGCCGACGTGGTGATCGCGACGGACGGGGCCCGTCTGGTGCGCCTTGGCGACGTCGCCCGCGTCGGCTGGGGGAACGCCGAAGAGTCCTACATTGGCCGTGTCGACGGGCGCCGCGCGGTGTTCGTGACCGTCGAGCAGCGCGACCTGCAGAACATCTTCGCGGTGCGGGACGCGGTGCTGCGTCAGGTGGACGCATTTGGTGCCGACCTGCCGGCCGGCGTGCAGATCGAGCTGGTCCACGACCAGTCGACGAGTGTGGCGCACCGGCTGCACGGGCTGGGGCGGGACTTCGTGCTCGCCATCGCGCTGGTACTGGTGACTTTGCTGCCGCTCGGTATCCGCGCTGCGTCGATCGTCATGGTGTCCATTCCGCTGTCGCTGGCGATCGGGGTGGCGCTGCTCCACGCCACGGGGTTCTCGATCAACCAGCTCAGCATCGTCGGGTTCGTGATCGCGCTTGGCCTGCTGGTGGACGACTCCATCGTCGTCACCGAGAACGTCACGCGGTTTCTCCGCCTCGGCTACTCGCGGGCAAGAGCGGCGGTCGAGGCGACGCGCCAGATCGGCGTCGCCGTGCTCGGCTGCACCGCCACGCTCATGCTGGCTTTCCTGCCGCTGCTGGCGCTGCCCGGCGGATCGGGGCAGTTTGCGCGCAGCCTGCCGCTGGCCGTGCTTTTCACGATCGGCGCATCGCTGGTCGTGTCGCTGACCATCATCCCCTTCCTGGCGAGTGTCGTGCTGCGCGAGCAGGGTCCGGAGGGCAACGCCGTCTTCCGTGCCATGCACCACGGCATCGAGCGGGTATACCGGCCCCTGCTGCGCGTCGCTCTTGCCTGGCCGCGCACGACCGTGGCCGTCTCCGCGGTCGTGAGTGTGGCGGCGCTGGCGATCGTGCCGACGGTGGGCTTCAGCCTGTTCCCGAAGGCCGACGTGCCGCAGTTCCTGGTGGCGATCGAAACGCCGCAGGGGAGCTCGCTCGCCGAGACTGACGCGGCGGCGCGATTTGCCGAGGCGGTGCTCGCGCGTCACCCGGAAGTGAAGCGGGTGATCGCCAACGTCGGGCGCGGTAACCCGCAGATCTTCTACAACGCGCTGCCGGCCGAGGAAAAGAGCAATGTCGGCGAGTTGTTCGTGCTATTGCGCGAGTATGCGCCCCAGCGCACGCCGGCACTGCTCAACGAGATCCGCGCGGAGCTGGCGGCGTACCCGCGGGCGCGGCTCTGGGTGAAGGAGTTCCAGAACGGTCCGCCGGTCGATGCGTTGCTCGCCATTCGCGTCTTCGCCCCGGATCTCGACCAGTTGCGGCAGCTAGCCGAACGGGTGGAGGGGGCGATCGAGGCGACGGACGGGACGCGGTACGTGAACAACCCCCTGCGCGTGGCGAAGACCGATCTCGCCGTGCGCGTCGACGCCGCGCAGGCCGGCCGCTTCGGCATTCCCGAGAGCGAGGTGCAGAGCGCCGTCCGCCTGGCGATTGCCGGCGTCAAGGCGGGAACTCTGCGCGACAGCCGGGGCGAAGAGTACGACGTGCGCGTCACCCTGCCGCAGGGGGCACGGCCGACGCTGGCGGCGTTGGATCGGTTGCGGATTGCGACGTCGAACGGCGTCCCGCCGCCGCTGCGGCAGCTCGCCGTACTCGAGCTCGACTCCGCGCCGCCGCGCATCGACCACCACGACAAGCTGCGCAGCGTTACGGTCTCCGCCGACGTGCGCCTCGGCTACAATACGGACCGGGTGACGCGGCAGGTCATGGCGAGGCTGGCGGACATGCCGTGGCCGGCGGCGACGCGATGGGAGCCGGCGGGCGAGTACGAGGCCGCCGACGAGAGCTTCGGCGGCCTCGGCACGGCGTTCCTCGTCGCGGCGTTCGGCATCCTCGCCGTCCTCGTGCTCGAGTTCCGGACGTTCAAGAGCACGCTGATCGTCGCCAGCGTCATCCCGCTCGGCGTCATGGGTGGCCTGGTGGCCCTGCTGCTCGTCGGTTACTCGCTTTCGTTCACGGCGGCGATCGGCTTCATCGCGTTGATCGGCATCGAGGTGAAGAACTCGATCCTGCTCGTCGACTTCACCGACCAGTTGCGGGCGCAGGGGGTCGGCCTCGACGAGGCCATCGAGCGCGCCGGGCAGGCGCGCTTCTTTCCGATCCTGCTGACGACACTCACGGCGCTCGGCGGCATGCTGCCGCTGGCGCTGGAGCAGTCGCCGCTCTATTCGCCGCTCGCCGTCGTGATCATGGGCGGCTTGATCAGCTCGACGGTGCTGGCGCGGCTGGTGACGCCAGTCCTGTACAAGCTGCTCGAGCCGGTGGTGGAGATGGCAGCGGACGAAGTGACGCCGGGCCAGCCGGCGTGACCGGCGGCCGATGCGTTTCAGCCTGAGCACGATCCTCGCGTGCCCGGCCGAGCGGGAGGCCCGGAAGCGCTTGCCGCCCCGGCAACGGGTGACGGAGGGACGGGGTGAGCAGACGGCTTCGGCGAAGCAACGGGTTTTCTCTCGGCGCCCCAGGGCGGGCCTCCTGAGGGGCCGCACCCCGCCGCCGCTCATCGTGAGGTGCGCCGCCGGGGGCGGGCCGCCGGAGGCACCCCCGGGAGGTTGGAAATCCACCGATTGCGGATTGCGGAGAGTCTGCCATGTCGACAGGGTGCCGCTTACGCGGGCGGAGGTGCCACGCGCCATGACGAAGGATGAGCTGAGGCGGCGAACGCGCCGGTTCGCGTTGGACGTGATCCGCCCGGTGCAGTCGCTCATGGCCCGCACGGCCGCGCGCCGGGCGGCCGGCGGGTGACTTTTTCTCTTTCTTTCTTGGGTGTCTTCGTCTTTCTTTCCTGGGTGTCTTCGTCTTTCTTCCACCCCGATGAGGAGAGCGCCGTCGCCGTAAGTAGCTGAAAAGGAAAGTGGGCAGGGAGTGAATTGAACACTCGACACAGGGATTTTCAGTCCCTTGCTCTACCGACTGAGCTACCTGCCCGTCCCGGAAGGCCGCCGCGGGAGGGTCGCCTCGCGGCGCGACCGGCGGAAGCTACCAGAGAAACGCATCGCCGGGCAAGACCGTTGTCCCCCCCCGGCCCCCGGTCCGCCCGCGCCGCGTTGACAGTCGGAAACGTCTTGGCTAAGCGAGCCGTGGTGTTCGAAGTTGCCCCCGTGCAAGGCGTTTCGCATCCCCGTTCGCTTGCCCAGGTCGGCTCGGGCGGCGGCAGCGGCGATCGAACCCGCGTGCGGCCGCACTTCCTGACGCCGCTTTCCCGTTCACATCGGAGGAGGTTCCTGCATCATGGCTGAGAAGAAAGCCAAGACGGCCGAAAAGGGTGGCGCCGCCCAGTACAAGCGATCCTGTCCGAGCTGCGGCGCGGAAAGCCGCGTGACCATGTTCACCGGCTTCGGCCGCAAGGGGTACTTCTGGGTCTGCGACAAGAACTGCGGTTATACGCAACGCACCCGCTAGAGGGAGAGAGCCATGGCGCGTAAACCGAAGAAGACGAAGGGAAAGAAGGGACTGCACGTCTTCGACGAGGAGGCCGGCGCCGATCAGGAAGACGGCGACCTGCCACGCGACGAGGTCGGCCGGCGCAAGATCAAGCGCCAGTACGGCGACCTGCTCGGCGTTCGCATCGATAAACTCAGGGGCCGTATCCTCAACCGCGAACGCATCAACAAGACCATCGAAGGCATCTACTTCATCTGTGGCGAATGCAAGAAGATCTGCCACAACATGGACGAAGGCCTGGTCGAAGACCCGAACAACGTTCACAACCTCTGCAGCGCCTGCGCAAAAGCCAAGAACAAGGGGCGGGCGGCGTAGGCACAGCATCCGTCGGTCGTCGCCCGGTCGTTGTCGTCCGTCTGGCCGGTTTTCGCCGGCCTCACTGGTATCCTCGTTGTCGGCGCGCTCACTGCGCCGCGCAGATCGCTCCTTCGAGTTGCGCCGGGACGGGGCTTTCCACCACCACCGGCTCGCCGGTGGTGGGATGGTCGAAGCGCACCCTGACGGCGTGCAGGAGATGCCGGCCCGGCTCCCCGGTGTCCCGCCCTCCGCCGTAAAGCACGTCACCGACCACCGGGTGACCGATTGACGCCAGGTGCACGCGGATCTGGTGCATGACCCCGGTGCGAATTCGCACCGCAAGCAGGGTTCGGCCGCGGCCATGGGACAGCGGTCGATAGCGGGTGTCGGCGCGACGCGCCCCGGGCGACTCGGGCGACGCGACGCGCATCTTGCGCCGGTTGTGTGCCGCATGCGCCAGCGGGGTGCGGATGGCCCCCGCCGCCACCACCGTTCCCTCCACCACCGCCACGTACTCCTTGCGAACCCGATGCGTCGCGAATTGCCGGCGCAAATCGACGTACGCTTGCGCCGTCCGCGCCACCAGCAACACGCCTGAGGTTTCGGTGTCGAGCCGGTGGACGATGCCCGGCTCCAACGCGCGCCCACCCGCCGCCGTCTCGGGAAAACGTGCCAGCAGGAAGTTGGCGACCGTCTCCGTCTCCTCGGCGCGCAGCGCGTGCGACGGCATACCCGCCGGTTTGTCGAGCCCTAGCACCGCCTCGTCTTCGTAGAGAACCGGCACCGCCAGCGCGGCGTTGGGCTGCAACCCGGGCGGCTCCAAAAGCGCGCCAGCGAGTTCTATAAGGTCACCCGCCGCCACCGTATGACGCTTGCGGACCCGCCGTCCGTTAACGCGCACGAGGCCGTCCGCAACCGCTCGCTGCGCGGTCCGGCGGGACCCGCCCGGCAGATGGCGCGCCAGGAAAACATCGATTCGCATCGCTGCCGCGTCGCACGGTACGGTCAGTGTCGGCATGCCCGGACTATAGACCACTCTGACGGGGGCTCAACTCGCGCCCTGCGCACCGCCTCTCGACTGCCTGCGCGCACCGTCGTACGGTCCCCGGCAGAGGTAAACCATGCCGACAAAGAGCGACTGGGCCAGATGGCGCGCGGAATTCCCGATCCTGGAACGCCCGGGAATCCACTTCAACCACGCCGGCGTTTCGCCGATCTCGCGCCGCGTCGCGGCGGCGGTGGCGGCGTTTGCCGAGGACTGGATGCGCCTCGACGCGACCATGCAGCAGCCGTGGAGCGCGCGCGTGCAGGCGGCCCGCGCCGGTTTCGCTCGCCTCGTCGGCGCCCGGCCGGACGAGATCGCCTTCGTGAAGAACACCTCGGAGGGCATCTCGCTGGTGGCGGCGGGCATCGAGTGGCGCCCCGGCGACAACGCGATTGCCGTCGATGGCGAGTATCCGTCGAACGTCTACCCGTGGTTCGGCCTGCGCCGCTGGGGCGTGGAGACGCGTCTGGTCACGCCGCGCCGGGGACGCGTTCTCGTCGATGACGTCGCCGCGCTCGCCGACGCTCGCACACGCGTCGTGAGCGTTAGTTTCGTCGATTGGAACAGCGGCGCGCGCACGGCGCTGACGCCGCTCGGGGAGTGGTGCCGATCGCGGGGCATTCTGTTCTGTGTCGACGCCATTCAGGGCGTCGGCGCGGTACGGCTCGACGTCGAACGCGATCATATCGACTGCCTTGCGGTCGGCGGCCACAAGTGGCTGCTGGCACCGGAAGGCTGCGGCTATCTGTTCGTTTCGCGCCGCGTCGCGGATAAGGTCCAATCGGTCCTGCACGGCTGGAAGAGCGTCACCGACGCCGAGACGTATCTGCCCTACCACTTCACCCCGCGCCCGGACGCGGCGAAGTTCGAACCCGGCAGTCCGGCCGTGCTCGGTACGGCTGCCCTTGGCGCCGCGATCGATCTGTTGCTCGAGGTGGGCCCCGCCGCCATCGAGGAACGGATCATGGAGATCACCGATCGCCTCGCCGCCGGACTGCGCGCCAGGGGCGCGGAGATCCTCAGCCCGTGGGGCGCCGAAGAACGCTCGGGCATCGTCGTCTTCCGTCTCGGCGACGATCCGCAGCGGCTCTGCGATGCCCTCACCGCCCGCGGCGTCGTCGTCCGGGTCCGCGGCGGCGGCATTCGCTGCGCCCCGCATTTCTACAATGACGAGGGGGACGTGGAGAGGTTTCTTGGAGGGCTTGAGGGTGTGAGGGCGTGAGGGCATGAGGGGGGCGTTGCCCGTGGGTGTCTCGTTAGTCCCCGTTAGTCCCCGCCGTCTGGGTAGACCACGCCGGCCGCGGGCTGCCGCGGGGCAGCGACGTACGTCCGTCGCGCACGGTTGCGGCGTTCGCTGAACTGATCGAGTAGGTCCGGGCGGCCCGCAGGCGCGTGCCGGCCCGCCGGTCAGCGTCCGGGGCCCCGACGGTGTCCGCGGTCGCGGCGGCGACGGGAGGCTGCACTGCCGTGCGGCGTTATGACGTATCGGGCAACTTGGGCATCTTTTGGACGGCACCGGACCACCGTTCCCGCCGAGACGGCTTGCCGCGGCTGGCATCTCAGATGGCACACGGTCTGCACTACCAGGTCAGGGAAAGAGGAACCGACCGCTGACTCCGGAATGGACAGCCGAGATCGAGGAGGGGATCGTGAAACGTAAGACGACGTTGCTGGAGCTGGTGCAAGCCGTACAGGACTACTGTACTACCGACGGAGAAGTCGTGGCCGTGGTTATGCACCTGGTTAATTCGGGACGAGTCGTTCTGTGCGGGACGTTTTCGGGCCGCCGGATCAGCGTCTGACCGCCGGCCTGCCGCTCGGGGGCGGCGCGGCGAAGATGGCCCTTCCTGCCGGGCCCGGGATTTCCCCGGCCGCGGCGCGCGGTCCCGCGCATCGCTCGTTACAGAACTGATGCCGTCAGGCCGACCCTGCGTTCTGCCGTAAGAACGGCAGGGCTTCCTGAGCGAGACTCTGGATCGTATCCCGCTCTGCGGTGACGGTTGGCACATCGGCCACGAGTCGGGTGTGCTCGGCCTCCAGGGCGACGAAATCCGTGGCTTCCTTGATCCGGGCCTCCTCGGCGGCGGCCCGGCGGCCGACGTCGGCCAGTTGCCCGTCCAGGACCGCGCTCCCCGCGTTCCGTGTCGCCGCCGCCGCACTCTCCGCCCAGTGTTCCGCGGATGCGACGAACGCCGGGAGGTCGTTCGCTTCGAAAGCGGTCAGGCCCGCGAGATACCAGCGCTTCCACAGCGCCCGTCGCAGCCGAGCGAAGCGGCCGGTGGTGGCGCGCTGCTGGCGGTCGTCGGGAGCGATCTCCCCGGCGGCCGGCGCCTGAGGCTCCCACGCGACGGTTTCGGCCGTGGCGCCGTAGTCGGCGGCGGCTCTCGCCATGGCGCGCGAACTCTGGTTGGCGGACTCGGCCAGTCGATCGGCGAAGCGCTGGACGGCGTTGCTGACGGCGGCGTCGAGGGTGACGGCGTCCGCGGTGCGGACCCATTGACGTCGTTCCTTGTGCAGTTCGCGCCGCAACTCGGAGGCGAGTGACCCGGCCGCGGCTTCAATGTCCCGGCGGTGCTGTTCGACCGCGGCGGAGAACGTACCAAAGGCGTCCCGTGCCGCCGCGGTTTCGGCGGCGGCCGCCGCGGCGGCGTCGTCGAGTTGCCGGCGGGCGGCGGCGAGAGCGGTGTCCAGCGACGCTTGCCGCTCCCTCAGGTTGACGATGGTGCCGTCGAGCCATCCTCCGACACGTTTGGCCGTCTGGCGCAGCGCGGTGAGGTCGCGTTCCCCGGAGCCTGCGAAGCCGCGCAATGTCCCGGTGAGGGCGTCGATACCGCCGGCTCCTGCACGGTTGCCGCCGCCCTGCGTTGCGGCGTCGAATGCCGCCCGAGCGTCGACGAGGCAAAGCTCGTGAGCATCCGCCACTTGCCGGCGCAACGTGGCCGCGTGGCGCTCGCGTTCGGCGGCGTCGAGTTCCGTGCAGGCGGCGTCGAGATTCCAGACGACGAAGAGCTTGCCGATGTCGGCGTCGAGCGTCTCGACCAGGTGCCGGGTGAACCGGGTGAACAGGGCAGGGTAGCGCACGACGAGGATGACGGCGTCGAGTCCTTGCAGCGCTTCGGCGGTGACCGCGTCGAAGTGACGGTCGGCGCCGACGCCCGGGGTGTCGATGAGGTCCACCTGACCGCCCAGTCCGAGCACATCGAGATCGGTTTCGACGATCACCTCGCGCGGATGTTCCGCGGTGGGCTCGGTCAGGCTGCTGCGCATCAGGTCTTCGAGTGCGTCGACACTGGGCAGCGCCCGGTCGCCGGCGCGCCACGTCGGGGTCGGGCCATAGGTGATGCGGACCGGAATAGCTGTGAGCGGGTCGAAGGCGACCGGCGACAGCCGCGCGCCGGCCAGCGCGTTCACGAGCGTGGACTTGCCGGCTTTGACCTCGCCGTAAACGGCGATGCGCAGGCGGCGGCGTTCGAAGTCGGAGAGGAGGGCGTCGAGATCGGCGAGGGTGCCGCCCGGGACCAGGGCGGTGTGGGCCGCGAGGGCGTCGCGGGTGCGCGCGAGGGTTTCCGAGAGGCGGGTCGTCAATGTGCCGTAGGCACGGGCGCTGTCGGCGGGGATGGCGTCGGATGTCGGCATGGAAAGAAACCTCTCGTCGAAAGTGCCGCGGAGCTATAGGAACTGCGCGTGCGAGGCGCAACCGGGGGGTGGACGGCGGGGGCGTTTCTCGCGGCGAACCCGGAGCGGGCAGTGCGCCCCCGCGGCAGAGAGACTCGCTCGCGGGATCCGGCGGCGGTGTGCTAGACGCATCGTTCCATGCGAAGTGTGTGCGTTTTCTGCGGGTCGAGTCCCGGCGCCGAGCCGGCTTATCGCGAGGCGGCGCGGCGAACCGGCGAACTTCTCGCGGCGCGTGGGCTGACGCTCGTGTACGGTGGCGGCGGAGTGGGGCTGATGGGCGTGCTCGCCGACGCGGTGTTGTTGGCGGGTGGGCACGCGATCGGGGTGATTCCCGAGGCGCTTGCGGCCAGGGAAGTTGCGCACACGGGTTTGCCCGACCTGCGCATCGTCGGCTCGATGCACGAACGCAAGGCGCTGATGGCGGCGCTTGCCGATGGCTTCGTGGCGTTGCCCGGCGGGTTGGGGACGTTCGAGGAGCTATTCGAGATCGTGACCTGGGGGCAACTGGGTTTGCACGGCAAGCCGTGCGGGTTGGTCAACACGAAGGGGTACTACGATCGTCTGGTTGCTTTCCTCGACCACGCGGTGGAGGCGCGCTTCGTGCGACCGGAACACCGCGCGCTCATTCTGGTGGAGTCGGAACCGACGGCTTTGCTCGATCGCTTCGCCGGTTTTGTAGCGCCGAAGTTGGAGAAGTGGATCGATCGGGACACGACGTAGGACAGGAAGAATCGCGGGGACTCGGCTCGCAGGTTGCCGCGGAATACGTCTCAGACGATGGCGCCGCGCGCTTGCAGGCGGGCCCGCAGAGCGACCACGTCGAGGTCGCCGGGCGTGGTGCCGGAGGCGACGGCAAGGGCGGCCGCGGTGCCGGCGGCTTCGCCGGTAGCCATGCACGACGGGATCTCCTTGGTGGCGTGGTGGACCCGGTGATCCACCGAGATGCAGCGCCCCGCCACGAGGAGGTTGGCGAATTCGGCGGTAAGCAAGCAGCGGTACGGAATCCGGTAGCGGGCGTCGTACTTGGTCCAGTTCCCGGTGATGGCGATGGCGTCGTCGAAGGTACGATCGATGTCGTCGCGTTGCAGGACGTAGCGGCCGGTGAGGCGGCGGCTTTCGGTGATGCCGAGGTCGCGGGCAATCTCGCAGATATGGGCCGCGGCGAATTGCGGTACCGTGCGCCGTAGCTCGTCGGCGGCTTCCATTACTTTCTTGCGGCATTCCAACTCGGCGAGGGTCAGATCGGCCGGGTTGGTGGCGTCGATCTTCCTGACGACCCGGTCCGTGGCGCCCCACGGCAGTAGAGCCTGACCGGCATTTACCGTCTTGAAGCACCAGGCGCCGGCGTCGATGGCGGCGTCGACGTCGGCGATGCCGCCCATGCGGAACCAGAGCCACGGCAGTACCTTTTCGAGCGCGAACGGTACGCCGGCCGAGGCGAACACGTCGCCGTCGCCGGTGGTGTCGATGACCACGTCGGCAAGCACGGCGAAGCGGCCGGCTTTGCTCTGGAAGACGACGCCGCGTAAGCGTTGGTTGTCGCGAATCGCTTCGCAGCCCCACGCGTGCAACAGCAGTCGGACACCGCTTTCTTCGCACATGGTGTTGAGTGCGAAGCGGAACTCCTCGGGGTCGAAGGCAACGGAGTAGCGAACCCGATGCGGGGCGGAGCCCCAGACGAGTCCCCAGCGCCGGTAGCGCTCGACGAGTGCGGGGTCCGCGACGTTCCATTCCCCGGGCGGTGGAAAATGCGCTGCGCCGCGGGCGGCGAGGCGTTCGGTGACTTCCTGGCAGATTCCGCCGATTACCTGGCGGCCGGCACCGTCGTCGAGGGTGAGGAGCAGAATAACGAGTCCGCCGGTGGCGAGCCCGCCGAGAGCGCCGTGGCGTTCGACGAGCATGGTGTCGGCGCCGTTACGGGCAGCGGCAACCGCGGCGGCAACGCCGGCAGCGCCGCCGCCGACCACGAGTACCTGCGTGGTGGCATAGACCGGCGTGCGCCGCGCCGGCTCATCGATGAACGCCGTCATCCCCGTTCTCCAGCCTGCAGCCCCCGATCCTCAACGATCGATCGCGAATCCCGCCCGCCCGTGGGCACGCTACTGCGGCGGGCCCGAGGTGACAAGAGTCCGGCCGCAGGCCGTTGCGAGCACGGGGCTGTCTTACGACTTTGGTGGCTGCGCCGTGCGCGCAAACTCGGAAATCGTAAAGCAGCGCACCTGGGTTCCCGCTGGCGCGGGAATGACGAAGGTCCCGCCGAGGCTTTGCAGGACGGCTACCCACGGGCGGTTTTGGCTGCCCCTTGCCCCGGCCTGCCGGGCGCCCGTTAGCGCCGGATCAGGGGGTCTCCCGGCACTGGCCGACCGGTCGGGCGGGCTGCTACGATGCGGGCGATGACACCCACTGCAGGGCGGCTGGGCCGCGTGGCGATCGATGAAATAGAAGGCGCGCTGCGCCGCGCGCTCGCTGCGTGGCCGGCGATACGCGCCGCGTGGCTCTTCGGGTCGGTCGCGACCGACAGCGCCGGGCCGCTTTCCGACGTCGACATCGCGGTCCTGGGCGTGGGAGCACTGTCGTTCGACGAACGTGCGCGCCTGGCGGTCGACCTCGGCCGCGCGATCGGGAGCTCCTGCGATGTCGTCGCCGTGGAGCAGGCGTCGCCGGTCCTCGGGATGGCAATCGTGGAGACGGGCCGGCGCTTTCTTTGCCGCGACGAGCGCGCGGCCGACGCGTGGGAGGACGCCGCACTGCGGCGCTACCTCGACACCGCCGAACTGCGGCGCATCGTCTACGGCTACGTACACGAGGATTTGCACGCCGTCCGATGACCCTGCGGCCCGATACGGTGCGCGAGCGGCTCGCCATGGTGCGCACAAACCTCGCCGAGCTGGCGGCGATTTCGACGTTGCCACGCGAGCGCTTTCTCGCCGATCGCCGGGAACAATGGGCTACGGCCTACGCGCTGCAGACCACCGTCCAGGCCTTGCTCGATGCCGGCGCACACATCCTCAGTGGACGGTTCAAGGAAAGCCCGCGCGAGTACGGAGAGATCGTTCCGTTGCTGACCCGCCACGGGGTTCTCGACGCCGCGTTGGGCGAGCGACTGTGCAGGGTCGCTGGATTCCGCAACGTGCTGGTGCACGAGTACGCCGCGGTCGACTACGCGCTGGTGTACGATAAACTCGGTCAACTCGACGAGCTTCGTCGGTTCGCGGCCGCGCTCGACGCGTGGTTGACGGCCGAGGGGCTCTGATCGTCCTCTGCCGCGGTTGGGGAAATGCGCCGGCACCCGCGTGCGGGAGGCGGCGCGTGTTCGCATTCGGAACCGCGGGCAGCGGGTGTCGTCAGCGGACGGTGCGGCCGATGCCGCGGAACATGCGTGCGAGCAGGGGGCGCAGGATTGGCGTCAGCAGGCGACGGACTACCCCCGGGGGCGGGGTGTTGGCTGCCGCCGTGAAGCGGTCGATGCCGAGTTGCTCGCGGAGGTCCGAGGTCATGATGGCCACCGGATCGTCGAGCGGGATGCCTGTGCCGTCGGCGATCCGCACCATGCGCTCGAAGTTCGAGGCCACCGCTACGGCATCGACCAGCGGCGGCGCGCCAAGCTCCGTGAGCACCCGCTGGCGCGCGCCAGCCAGAGACTCCTCGTCGCTTCCTACCATGGCATCGGCCAACTCGATCAAGGCCGCGGCATGCGCGATGCCGCTTGCGCCGGCCCGGCTGGCGTCGGTGATGGCGCCAACGTCCACCGCCTGCCCGCCGCTCTCACCGCTCGCACGGAGCAGCAGCGCGTGCGAACTGGTTCAGTAGAAGCATCCGCGCGACGCCGACACGCGCCCCGCAACCAGCTCGATCTGGCGGCGATCGAGCGCGCGGCGGCTTTCGCGCAGGTTCAGCATCTCCGGCGGCGACAGGTAGTGCGCGGCGCCCAGTTCCTTCAGTCCGCGGACTTCGTCAGGCACGAGACTCAGGGCGCGGATGACATTGGCGGTCCGGCCGCCGGGCATCTCGTCCCACAGGTCCGCCTCCGACCCGCCGTTGCGTCCGTTCGGCAGCATCGGCACCCACGCACCCTCCAGACGCGCCGCGGCCGGACGATAGCGTGACGGCTTGCCGGCCATCGGCGCCGGCAGCGGATGCAACGGGATTCCGAGGCCGCGGCAGAAGCTGTCGATGCTCACAACGGTGACGATGACACCGATCAGTTCGACGTAGGCGCCGTCGCTCACCCCCGCCGCCCGGGTGTGATCGAACCAGTCGCGGGTCAGCCGGCCGGGGTCGGTGGTGACCCGGTGTACCACGTCGACCGCCGCGGGCGACAGGAGGGCCGTGCCGGGGTGGCTTCCGGGGACGGCGTACGGGGACAGCGCTCGCTTGCGTTCGGCGCACAGATCGCAACGTGCGGCGTTGCGCACCTCCGCCGCGACGGCCACCCGCTCCGCACCGTTCCACCAGGTACCCGGCGCGGCAAGGCGCCGCCACTGGTTGGCGTGCGCGATGGTGAGGTCGTCGCGGATGCGGAACGGCGAACCGCTGTAATCGATCGCCATTGCCATGTCTTATGCTCCGCCGCGGGCGCCAAAGGAAGGAGTAGAAAGGATAAAAGATGGCGGTCGACGAGCCTTCTCGAGAGCCGCCGTGCCGGGAATGACGGTGCCGCGCCCGAGCGTCACGGCAACGCTGCCGGCAACGGCCGCGGGTGCCGAAGGGCCGGGGTGGCAATTTACGGCGTGACAGTTGCAGGCTTCCGTGCAAGGAGCATTAGATGCCCCGGATTCGCACCCGGCACCTGATATGCGGGTGGTCCGTACTGGTTGTCGGCGTCAGCGCCCTCTGCCTCGCTGGCGCCGTGGTGGGCGTGGCGTCGCCCGTGCGTGCGGCGCCGCGCCCGCTGCCCGACACCACCGAGGGCATCCACGTCTTCAACGACCAGCTCCTTAACCTCACTCCGGGTCGCATCGCCTTCGCGGTTTCGCATTACGCCGGCACACAGAAAATGACGCGGGCCGACGCTGACGCCTTGCGCGCCGTCGATCCCGATTTCGTCATCCTGCATTATCGGCTCGCGCTCGGCCTCGGCTATCGCGCCACCGCCGGCGCCTGCTCGCCGACCGGGGAATACATCTACATCATCGACACCTCCTGGGTGCGGGAATGGCCGGACGACGCGACCCTGCAGGACTCGTGGTTCTACCTCGTCGACGGCAGCCGCGTGTACGGGTGCGGTTGGGGCTGGTACCTGGTCGACCTCGACGATCCGGCGTGGCGCACGTGGTGGTCGGACGCCGTGCTCGGCCAACTGGCCGCCAACGACGACGACGGCCTGTTCGCCGACACCTTCAGCGTGCCCAACTACCTCGGCGGCGACACCTTCGATCCGCCGCTGCCGGCGTACGATCCGGCCTTCGAGGCGGAGTGGACCGCGCGCATGGAGCGCTTCATGACCTACCTGCAGGGTCGCCTCGGCGGCAACTACTACCTGATTCCCAACGTGGGACAATGGGTTACCAGTCGCGATACGGTCGACTACTCCCTCGCCGACGGCGTCATGATCGAGGGCTTCGGCTACGACACTCTCGCCGCCTTCGGTGCCGACGACTGGAAGCTGCAGCTCGATCGGGTCCTCGGCCTTGTTCGTCTCGGGCGCGCCGTGCTCGGCCAAGCCTACGAAGTCGATAACGTGAACGATCGGCTCTTCACCCTCGGCAGTTACCTGCTCGTCAAGGGCACGCGCACCTATGTCAATCTCGATACCGGTCTGACGCCCGAATGGTGGCCGGAGTACGAAATCCCGATCGGCACCCCGACCACGCCCCTGCCGACCCGCATCGACGATCTCTACGATGCCCCCTACGGCGTCCACGTGCGCGAGTACACCAACGGCCGCGTTCTGGTGAATTCCGGCAACTCGGCCAGATCGGTGCCTCTCGGCGAAACCCTCTACCGGGCCGACCCGTCGGGTGGCGGCACCGTACCGTCGAGCGGCGTGCTCCCTTCCTCCTGGATGGTGAACTACACGGCGGTCAGCACCGTCGTCGTGCCGGCTCGCGGCGCGGTCATCGTCGTCCGCGATCCGACGGGCACCTCGCCGTCGGCAACGCCGGCGCCGACCGCCACGGCGACGCCGACCGTCCCGCCCACCGCCACCCGAACCCCGACGCCGCTGCCCGCCGCCACGATCGGCGGGACGATCCGCTACCACGCCACCGACGCTCCCGTACCGGATACCGGCGTTGCGCTGACCGGCCCCACGTCGACGACCGTCACGACCGATGCCGCCGGCGCCTACACGGCGAGCGCCGTTACCGGCGACACGTGGACGCTAACGCCTGAAAAGACCGGTGGCGCCGTGGACGCCGTATCCGCACTCGATGCCGTGTACGTCCTGCAAGCCGCCGTCGGGCTGCGGGTCTTCGATGCCATGCAGACCCTTGCCTGCGACGTTAGCGGCAACGGGGCGTTGAGCTCCTACGATGCTGCGCTGATCCTTCAGTACGTGGTAGGTCTCCTGCCGCGCCTGCCGGTGGCCGAACGATGCGCGTCGGACTGGGCTTTCGTTCCCAATCCAGCGCCCGCGCCCAATCAGCGCACGATATCCCCGGTCAACACCACCACCACCTGTCAGCGCGGCGCGATCGCTTACGAGCCGCTCGCCGGCAGTGTCGCGGCGCAGGACTTCCGCGCGGTGCTGTACGGCGACTGTACGGGCAATTGGCAGCCGCCCGCGGCCACACCGACCGCCACGGCCACGGCCAGTCCGTCGCCTACCGTCACGCGGACCGCCACACCGACGGCATCCGGCACCGACACTCCCACCGCAACCCCGACCTTCGTCGGTACGCCCGGGGCGTCCGTGGTGACCGAGCGTTGGGGAGCGCACTCCTCGGCGACGCACATCGGAACGGCGATGGACATGTCGCTCAACGAGCTGCAGCCGACATGGTCGGCTAACAACGGCTCGACGATCATCGTCGGCGAACCCACCGGCGGACGCCACTGGGGGCTCGTCCGCTTCGACCTCGGTGCGCTGGGGTCCACCACGGTCGTGCGCAGCGCTCGGCTGCGACTGGCGCTGTTCGCCCACAGTGAGCCGCGCGATCTGTGGCTGCCGGCTTATCCGGTCGTCGATCCGGACGGTCGCGGCCTGTGGTCGGAATCGGCGGCGACCTTTGCGCAGCGGCGGCCCGGCGTGCCGTGGTCGGCGCAGGGAAACCTCGCTACCAGCGTCGGGGCCGAGGTCGGAAGAGCGTACGTCGGCAACCTGCCGCAGTGGAACACGACCTGGGTCGAGTGGGACGTTACCGACGCGGTCCGCCAGTGGGTCATCAACCCGGCCGCCAACCAGGGGCTTGCGTTGCCGGCTCCCTCGGGAGCGCTCTTCGAGTCGGCGTCGCGCGAGAACGGCGACGCATCGACTCGTCCGTACCTGGAAATCGCCTACGAGGGGCCCAACCCGAATCGGCCGGCGCAGGTCACCGGCGCCGGCGCCACCCACCGCAGCGGTCAGACGTTCGTCACCTGGAACGAGCAGTCGGCCGGCGGGGCCGAGGTACGCTACCGCGTTTACCGGAGCACCCAGCCCATCGATGCCGCCACGATCGATCAGGCCACTCTGCTCGCCGAGGTCGAGCCGGACTCCGGGGCCTATGTGCACGAGACTTCCGGCTGCAGCAACGGCTCCGGCTGCTCGCCGATCGGCCAGCAGCGGTTCGTCATCGCCGACGACGGCAGTCCACTCCCGGTCGGGGTGGGCCTCTTCGTACATACCGTGCACGACGGCGGTCCCGGCTACTACGCGGTGACGCGCGTCGTCGACGGCAACGAGAACCGCGACGATTTCGGCGCCAACCGCGTCGATGCACTGCCCGAGGGCGAGGCGACGCCGCGTCCCGTGCGCGTGTGGACCAATGCCACCGGTACCGGCTGGGTATTCACCCAGTTCATGGACCACGCGGTCTGGAACGCCCAGGTGGAAGGATACGCCTACAATTTCTACGTCGGCGTACCGGCGGGTTACAGTGCGGCGGGGCCGGCCTGGCCGCTGATGATGCAGTTGCACGCCTACACCGGCACGTACCGGTTGCCGGCCAGTCCCGGGACAGGCGGAACCGACTATGGCTGGCCGATCGTGCAGGTGTTTCCCGACGATCGCACCAACACGTGGTGGTTCGGATTCGGTGCCAATGCGGCGCACGTGGACCGCCGCCTCGCCGATGCCCCGGTGGTCGACTATACGCACCGGCGGCTCGACGCGATCCTCGACTTCGTCGCCGGCAACTGGAACGTCGACGCGAACCGCCAGTACCTGTTCGGCGGCTCGATGGGCGGCAGCGGGACAGTGAACTACGGCCTGCGGCGCGGCGATCGGTTCGCGGCGATTTACGCCGAGAGTGCGATGACCGACTTCGCGCAGGCAGGGGCAGCCGGCGGCACGGCGTGGGAGACAGGCGGGATAACCGCGCTATGGGGAACGCGGGCCCAGGCGCTGCCGACGACGCACGGAATGAGCGTGTGGGACTGGTACGACCTGCAGAGTTGGGTGAGCGCGAACCCGGCCGCGGCTCTGCCGTTCCTGGCGGATCATCACGGTCGCAACGACGACGTGATCGACTGGGAAACGCAGGGAGCGCCGTGGTACCCGGCGTTGGAAGCCGGCCGGCACGGCATGGTTGGCGTGTTCGACGCCTCCGGTCACTCGTGGCCGGGCTTCGTTGCCGACAGCACGGTCTTTCAGCTTACCGACTTCGCGTTTCGCCGCGACGAGAGCTTTCCGGCATTCAGTCGCGCGGCGAATTCCGACGATCCCGCCGTGACGACAGGTTGTCGCAACTGCCGACTCGAGTGGTCGTCGTCGTGGTTGGACTTCGCCGGGCCGCCGCTGGACATGCCGGCGCGGTACGAGATCGTGCTCAGGACGACCAACGGCGCGAACACCACCGTGGACGTCACGCCGCGGCGCCTGCAGCAGTTCGTGGTCGCGGCGGGCGCCTCGTACGCGTGGGAGCACCGTCGTCTGGCGGACGACGCGTTACTGGGCGGAGGTACCGCGGTCGCCGACGGCGACGGTCTGCTGACCGTGTCCGACGTGCCGGTCCTTGCCGCGGGCACGCGCCTGGTAATCGTGCCGGCGGGAGGCTGAGGCGCACTTCGCTCCGCATCGCCGGCGGGCACTCTTGACGATTCTGGAAGAGCGTCCGGGCGCCGCCGTGCCCTTACGGCTTCGTCGGGTCATCGGCGGCCGCGCGCGCCACGCGCCGGCGCGCGAATATGGGATAGAAGGGCAGCGCCGTCGCCGTGACCAGCAGGGCGATGACACACTCCGTCGGCCGCCCGATCAGCATGGCCGCGGCAATCGCGGCGTTGGCCAGCAGGTACAGGGCCGGGACGATCGGGTAACCGAGGGCGCGGTACGGCCGTGGGCGGTCGGGTTGGCGCCGGCGCAACGCATACAATGCGGCGGTGTCCGCCATGGTCGCCAGCACGATTGCAAACGTGGTGTAGTCGAGCACGCTGGGAAAACGCCGCAGCAACAGAACGAGCGCGATGGCCGTCAGCGCCTGAGCGAGAATCGCCACGTGCGGAGTCTTGTTCTGCGCGTGCACCTGGTCCGTGTTGCCGAAGAAATACCCGTCCAGCGCCATGGCGTAAGCGATCCGCGGACCGACAAGAATCGTCGCGTTCAGGCAACCGACAACCGAGGCCAGCACCATGAGCGCCATGATCGTACCGCCGGCCTCGCCAAACAGCGCCAGCGCTGCCGACTCGCCGACTCGCACCTCGCCGCGCAAAGTGTCCATGGGCAGCGCGTACAGGTAGACGCCGTTCAGGAGCAGGTAGAGCGCGGTGCAGACCGCTAGTCCCAGAAAAAGGGATCGCGGCACGTTCCGTCCCGGGTCGCGGATCTCGCTGGCAACGTATACCGGGGCGTTCCAGCCGAGGTAGCTGAACAGAATCGGAGACAACGCCAGTCCGAACCCACTCAGCGGTACGGTGTCGGCCCCGGCAAAGAGCGGCTCGAAGTGCCCAATGCTACCGCGTCCGAGCAGCGGCCCTGCCACTGCCAGGCCGATCAGCGCGACGACCTTCACCCCGGCGGTGACGTTGTTGAACTGCGCACCGACGCGCACGCCGCGGTAGTTGATCCATGAGGTGAGGACGGTGATACCCACCGCGGCGGCCGCCTTGCCGGCGTCGCCCAGTTCGACGAAGCGCGCCAGCCCTTCCGCAAATCCGGTTGCCAGCGTCGCCACAGTGCCGGCGTAGATGACGAAGAACGTCAGCCAGCCGACGAGAAACCCTGCCAGCGGATGGAATCCCTCGCGCAAGTACACGTAGTCGCCGCCGGCGTGCGGGTAGGCGGCGCCGAGTTCGGCGTTCGCGAGTGCCCCCGCCAACGACAGGAGCCCGCCAACGATCCATGCCGCCAGCAGCAGGCCGGGATGCGGCAACACGTCGGCCACCGTCCCCGGCGTCAGGAAGATCCCGACCCCGATAACCGACGACACGCACAGGAGGGTCGCGTCGATCAGCGACAGCTCGCGGCGGAGTTGGTCGCGCGGATGGCGGTCGGCTGGCGGCATGGGTGACACGGGAACAAGGGGAGCGAATCGTCAGGGTCCGGGGCGCCGCATACTTTGGCTGTCTGCACAACGCAACCGCGCGAAGGATTCCCGTGTCGAGCGCGGAGCGTTGGGTGGCAGCATGCCGGCGGCCGTCAGGCGAGGAACGTCGTCGCCGGTGGCGCGACAACCTCCTTCGCAAAACGGCGATTGTCGATGCGCCGCGGCCGTGGTACGCACGCGACCTCACGCAAGCGCAACCGGGCGGAGAAGGAAGCCGATATGGGCGCATTCCGAGGATGGACGAACCGTACCATGGTGCGGGTCCGACTTGTTGCGGTTGCCATTGTCCTCACCGTACCCGCGCCGGTATTGGCGGCGTCCACACTGGTTTCGGTTAACGCCGCGGGCACCGGGAGCGGCAACGCCGAATCGTCGGGTCCCTGGGGCGTCAGCGACACGGGACGGTACGTGTGTTTCGACAGCCTTGCCGACGATCTCGTCGCCGGAGACGACAACGGGTTTGGGGACGTGTTCGTGCGCGACACGCAGGTGGGCACGACAACCCTGGTGAGTATGCGTCACACGGGAGGGGGCAGCGGCGACCTGGATTCGCTGTGTTACGGGCTGAGCGGCGACGGCCGCTATGTCGCACTGGTCAGCGCGGCCGGCGATCTCGTGCCCGGTTTCGTCGACGGCAACGACGGCGGCGATGACGGGTTTGTCCGCGACCTGCTCGCCGGCGCGACCGAGCTGATCACGGTGAACGCCGCCGGCACGGCCAGCGCCAACCTTGGTGTCGGCACGATCTTCGAGATCAGTGCGGCGGGTAGCCGTGTCTTCTTCGATAGTGCGGCCTCAAATCTGGTCGCCAACGACGGCAACGGCGTTTCCGACGTCTTCATGCGGGACCGCGACCTCGGCGTCACCGTTCTCGCCAGCGTCAACGCCGCCGGGACCGCCAGCGCCAACGCCGCCTCGACCCTTCCGATGTCGAGCGCCAACGGACGCTACGTCGTCTTCAACAGCACCGCCTCCGATCTGGTTGCCGGCTTCGTCGACGGCAACGCCGGCACCGCCGCGGATCTTTACATCCGCGACGTGGACCTCGGCGTCACCGCACTCGTGACACCCAACACCACCGGCACCGCCAGCGCCAACGCGGCGAGTACGAGCCTCGAGATCACCCCCGACGGCCGCTACGTCGTCTTCACCAGCGCCGCCACCGACCTCGTTGCCGGCGACAGTAATGGGCGCAGCGACATCTTCGTGCGCGACGTCGTCGCCAATGTCACCCGACTCGTGAGCGTCGCCGCGAGCGGCGGCGGTAGCGCCAACGGGACGTCGGCAAACGGCGTCCCCAGCGCCGACGGCCGTTACGTGGCCTTCGAAAGCGCCGCCACCGACCTGATTTCCGGATTCGTGGACGGTAACGGCGCGGGACGAGATGTGTTCGTCCGCGACCTTACCGCTTCCACCACACAGTTGATCAGCGTCAAGCGAACCGGTGGCGGCAGCGCCAACGGCGCCTCCAACCGTCCCCTCATCGGCGCCGACGGCGGCCTCGTCGTCTTCCTCAGCGCGGCGAGCGATCTCGTGTCGCCGTTCGTCGACGGCAACGGCGCCTTCTCCGACATCTTCGTGCGCGATCGCGTCTATCCGGGGACGGCGCACGTCTCCCGTAACGCCGCGGGCACCGCCGGGGCCAATGCGGCCCTGGAACCCGGCGAGATCAGCCGCGACGGTCGCGTCCTCGGGTTCTCCAGTACGGCCAGCGATCTCGTTGCCGGCGATAACAACGGCGTCGGTGACGTCTTCACGGTGCTCCTCCCCGTCACGCCTCGGCCGACGTGGACTCCGACGCGAACCGCTACGCCGACGATCACCCCGACGCGAACCATCTCGCCGACGCCTACCGTTGCCGCCGGCGCCGTAAGCGGACGGATCGGCTCGTACGCCAACGCGGCGACCCCGGTGCCGGCGGTGACGGTGGTGGTTACGGGGCCGACGCCGGGCAGCGTCGGCACCGATGCCGGCGGACAGTACCTCGTCTCGCCGCTCACGGGGGCCACGTGGCAGATGTTGCCCCGCAAGGCGGGTGGCCTCGGAAACAGCGTGTCGGCTCTCGATGCGTCCTGGGTCCTGCAAGCCGTTGTCGGACTCCGTGTCCTGTCCCCGACCCAAACGCTGGCCGGCGACGTCAGCGGCAACGGTAGCGTGTCGGCGTTGGACGCCGCGATGATACTGCAGCGCGTCGTCGGGCTGCGACCGCAGTTTCCCGCCGGTGTGAGCTGCGGCTCCGACTGGCACTTCGTGCCGGTCCCGTCGCCGGTGCCGAACCAGACCCTGCTGCAACCGTCGACGGCCGGTGGCACCTGTCAGAGCGGCGCCATCCGTTTCGAGCCGTTGAACGGTTCGGCCACGGGCCAGGATTTTCTCGGCATCCCGATCGGCGACGTGACCGGCAACTGGAACCCGGGCGGAAACTGACCCGAGTAAACCCCCCGAAGCCCCCGGACCCCCAAGGAGCCCCCCCAAATGTCCCTCGTCCTCTACGACAACCCTTTCAGTCCGTTTGCGCGCAAGGTCCGCCTCGTTCTCGCTTGCAAGGGCTTACGGGCGGAGTCGGTCGATGCACTGGCGTTGTTGGAGCACGACCGCTTGCGTGCGGTCAATGCGCGCGCCGAGGTGCCGGTTCTCGTCGATGGCGATCTCGTGGTGGTGAACTCCGCCGACATTGTCGCCTACCTCGAAGACCGCTGGCCGGACCCTCCCGTGTTCCCGTCGGCCCCGGCGGAGCGGGCTGCCGCACGCGCATGGGAGCGGCTGGCCGATACCGTTCTCGACGCGATCGTCCACGACATTTCCATCTGGGTGTGGCCGACGCACCGGCGGCCCGACGTTCCCCCCGACGGTCTGATCGATGCGGGACTGCGGGATATCGGCGTCATCCTGGGCCGGATCGAGCGGGCACTGGAGGGGCGGGAGTTCCTTTGCGGTGCGCTGTCGATAGCCGACCTGGCTCTGTTCCCGCATCTGTCGTCGCTCAAAGTGCTCGGGGTGGGAATCGATCCGCAGACCCATCCGGGTGTTGCGGCGTGGATCGGGCGGCTGCGGGCGCTGCCGGTAATCCGCGCCGACCTCGAAGCGGTCAAGCGCGCCGCGCAGGAGAAGTTCGGTAGCGGAGCCTCACCGTACGAGGGCAACAAGGTCGTCTGGCGCGGCGACCGGATCGAGTGGCTGTTCCATCACGGCTTCGTCGAGTGGTGGCTGGAAGAGCTGCGCGCCGGGCGGGCAATCGTTCCATCCGCCCTTTAGCCCGCATCCAAACGCCCAATTCCATCACCCCTAGGGGCCCCCAGGCCCTCGCGCCCCCCTCGACCGCGCTTGTCGAAACACCGCGTCGAACATCTTTTCGGTGAGCAATCCCGTCTGGGTGTTGCGCTGGCTCGGATGATAGGAGCCGATAAGCGTGACGTCGCCGAGGTCGTGGACGCAGCCGTGGTGGAAGTGTGGCCGCGGTTTGGGTACGGCGGCGCCCAGGGCGCGGCGCGCGACCAGGTAACGGTCGAAGGCGATCTTGCCGAGCGCGACGACGACGCAGACTCGGCGCAGGAGCCTCATCTCGCGCACCAGGTACGGCAGGCAGTTGTCGAACTCCTCCGGCGTAGGCTGGTTGGCAGGGGGGGCGCAGTGAGCAGCGGCGGTGATGTAGGTGTCGATGAGTCGCAGGCCGTCGGAGCGATCGACGGAGCGAGGTTGGTTGGCAAAGCCGAAGCGGTGCAGGGCGCGATAGAGCCAGTCGCCGCTGCGGTCCCCGGTGAAGATACGGCCGGTGCGGTTGCCGCCGTGGGCAGCCGGAGCAAGGCCAATGACAAGCAGGCGCGCTTCCGGGGTGCCGAAGCCGGGCACCGGGCGGCCCCAGTACGTCCACTCGCGATAGGCCGCGCGCCGCGTCCCGGCTATCCGTTCTCGGTACGCAACGAGCCGCGGACAGCGCCGGCAACGAGCGACGACATCGGCCAGCTTGTCCATGGGCCGCGACGGATCGGGTTGCGGGGTCATCCGATTGCCGGCCGAGCGGGCAGGACCCGGCGGCCTGACCGCGCCCCTGCGTGTCAGTGCGTCGTCACGGTGCCGCCTGCGGCGCTGCCGAGGACCTGGCTTACCGCTTCGAAGCCCGGTGTGAGGGAGGTTTCGAGGATCTCCGTCAGGAGTTGCTCGACGTCGGCGAGGTCCTCTGCCGACAGGGCGCTCATGTCTTGATGCATTCCGTGGAGCGCCCAGATGGCGGTGCGCAGCCGGCTGCACGCATCATCGATAAGACGCAGCGCTTCCTGCGCATCCAACGGCCTGTTGTCTTCGTGTTCGTCGGCCATCTGCCTCTCCTTGGTCGGGTACGAGACCCGCATTGCCAAGTCTGCACGCCCCCCACTGTCAGTGCAAGGGCGTTGGGGGCGTTCGCCAGGGCCGCGGCAAAGTCAGCGACGAGGGCGTATCGCGGCTCCGTTGGCGACTTCGCCGTCGCCCCGGGCCGTTCGCGGGTCACGTTTCGCCGAGGGTGTCCCAGTGAATGGTCCAAAATTTGGGCACGGGCGGCGCCAGCTCGAAATGCCCTCCGAAGCAGCCGAAAGAAGGCTGGTGGGAGAGGCGGTCGACAACCAAACGCAGATGTTCCTCGAGGGGGACGCCGGCGGGGACCGGGCCGACGTCGAGCCGGCGCCGGCCACCGCACTTGCAACAGCTAACGTCGACCAACACGGGTGCGGCGGGGCGGGCGCAACTGCTACCGGGACCTGGTTCCGCCGGAGCGTTCGCCGGTTGGTGTCGGCGTGGGCGTGCCGACGACACGGGCGTAAATGCCGCGGGACCTGACATGATCGAGAAGGGCTTCGCGGACGCGGTCGACCAGCCTCGGGTCGCTCTGGATGCGTTGCTCGAGGGCGCGGAAGTTCTCGATCGAGATATGGTACG
The DNA here is from genome assembly GCA_023150935.1 of Candidatus Binatia bacterium. NCBI lineage: Bacteria > Candidatus Binatota > Binatia (SeqCode) > Binatia bacterium. The sequence goes on from JAKLJW010000022.1 coordinate 30,495, forward strand.
GCTGAATTGCGTTCTCGATGGCCAGGTCATGGTCATCCTGCAACGCCGTGTAAACGCGAATGTACAGTTCGAGTTCGTCCGGGGGAACCTTGACCTCGTCGGCTTCTTCGATCTCCTGGGCGCGGCCGCGATCGGCGAGGTTCCAGATCACGATCGAGCCGAGGACGGCGACGACGACCACGGGGGCGATGGCGCGCCAGAGACGATGGCGGTGGGCGTGCATCACGGCCTGGTCGCCTGTGTCGTGCCGCGTTGGCGGGGCGTGCATGCGATGGACAACGGCATTTCCGCATGGTGGCCGCGGCATCACGGTGTGTCAAGGCTGGCGGGTCGAGGAGGGGAGGGGGGCGAAAAGCCGAAAGGGGCTCGGGTTGTCTGGACCGGGCCGCCTCGCTATCGACCGGTCGTATGGTACGCGTAACGTCGAAGGGGCGCGCAATGTCGAATCGTGGTGACCACCCGTCGCCGGCACCGGTGCGGACAACGATTACGCGGCTGGCGCGGGCCTATCCCGACGCGCGCCTGGCGCTCGATTACGAATCGCCGTTCGAGTTGCTGATTGCCTTGATCCTGGCGGCGCAGTGTACGGACGAGCGGGTCAATCAGGTGACCGGGCAGGTGCTGTTTAGGAAGTACCGGACGGCGGCCGACTACGTGCGCGTGCCGGCCGCGGAGCTGGAGCACGACATCCGCCCGACGGGTTTTTTCCGCGCCAAGACGCGGTCGATCCAGGGCTGTTGTCGGGACCTCGTCGAGCGTTTCGGCGGCCGGGTGCCCGACCGGATCGATGACCTGACCTCGCTTCCCGGCGTCGGCCGCAAGACGGCCAATATCGTCCTCGGCAACGCCTTCGGCAAACCGGCGATCGGCGTCGACACGCACGTCTTGCGGCTCGCGCAGCGGCTGGGTTTGACGCGACAGACCGATCCCGACAAGGTCGAGGCGGACTTGACGCCGCAAGTGCCGGCGAAGGATCGGACGCGGTTCTGCCATCTATTGCAGTTCCACGGACGGCGGGTGTGCGTGGCGCGCAAGCCGCGCTGCGCCGAGTGCGTGGTCGCCGATCTTTGTCCGTATCCGGAAAAGACGCCGCCGCCGGAGCCGCGGCGTCCCGCCTTTGGCGGGCCAGTGCGTCCCGCCCGCCAGGGGCGCGGGCGGGCCAGCCGTTGAATTACGATTTCCGCGGATGCGCGCACGGCGCGAAGAAATCTTCAGGCCATGGATCGGCTGTGCCCCGCCGTTCGTCCCGAGTAGCCGCCGTCTTCTCAGGCGGCGTATCGAGGGACGCGGGGGACCGCGACGGGCGCCCCTCGATACGGCCCCTGAACAACCGGGTCCTACTCGGGGCGAACGGGGAGTTGCGGACATTGGGTTGCGGGCGAAGCCCGCGCTGAGGAGTGGTGGAATTACCTTGCCCGTGCGGGAGGGATCGGCTATCTGCAACCCTACGATGGTGCGGGCGCAGCGCCGGTCGGCGCCGGGACGATGGAGCTGGCTGGTCGCGATCGGCCTGACGGCGATCATGACGGGTTGCGGGACGGTGTTCTGGTCGCCCACGCCCGCCGCTGTGGGTGTCGATGAAGCGATCACTTTGCGGGACGTACAGGTGGAGGCTGCGGGGGCCCACCGGGCGGTGCTGTTGCACCTGTCGCAGACCCCCAGTCAGGTGCGGTACGGCGACTCGCGCCGGCCGGCATCGATTACGATAGAAGCGTGGGGACCGCCGGGTAACTTCGATCTGCCCGAGCGGACGCTGCCGCAGGTAGACGATCTGGTGTCGCAGGTGAGAGTGTCGCGCGAGGAAGGTTGCCTGAAGGTTACGATCGACATGCAGGCGGACGAATTACCGCAGTACACCGTGCACGAAATGGCAGACTGGGTCATGATTCGCGTTCAGGGGGCGGGCCAGTAAGGGCCCGGCGCATAGCATGGGGCGTGGCGTATACCGAGCGGTGCGTGGCCTTTGGAGCCTCGGCCCGCGGGGTCAGCGATCGGTGCTGGCCGCATTGCTGCTGGTCTTGCCGGTTGCGGCGGCGGCCCAGGTGAGCAGTCAGGGACTCCGCCAGCGTTACGACAAGGCGACCAAGGGTGCGACGATCGACGAGTACGTGCGCGGCCTCGGCAGCGACGATGCGGACAAGCGGCTGCAGGCGGTTAAGTCCCTGGGGGCGAGCAAGGAACCCAAGGCGGTCGATCACCTGATCGGAGCGCTCGGGGATGCCGATACGCGGGTGCAGGCGAAGTCGATCGACTTGCTCGGCGAGTTGCGCTCTACCGACGCCACGCAAGTGCTCATCCAGCAACTGTTCCTGCGCACCACCGAGCCGATGATGAAGCAGCGCATCCTCGCGGCGCTGGGGAAGATCGGCGATGTGCGCGCCGCGCGCCCGATCATGGAGTTCCTGCAGCGCGATCTCGATGCGGCGACTCGCGGCACGGCGATTTACGCGCTTGGCGATATCGGGGCACCGGAGTCGGTGGCCACCCTGCGGACGATTGCGGCGCAGGACAACGATTCGACGCTGCGCCGGCTCGCTAACGAGGCGGTGCAGAAGGTTCAACATCAGCAGGATGCGGCGCGGCGGGAAGCCAAAGGTCCGTTGGAGACCTTCCTGCCGCAGGCGCCGCCGGAGCAACAATGACGCGGTGCCGGGAGGCCGGAGGGGTGCCACCTGTGAGGCCCTGTGGTGGAATTGGCAGACACGGCAGACTCAAAATCTGTTGCGGGCAACCGCGTGGGGGTTCAAGTCCCTCCAGGGCCATTCGGAAGAACAACCAATGAGCGTACGCGAGCCGACTACAATGGGTGAATATCTCGAACGAATCGACGCGGGGATCGATGTGTGCGACGGCCTGCGGGGTCTGGCGGACGTGGACGCCGAGGCGATCCCGGCGGCCACGCGGGCCGGAGAGGGCGATGCGGCGTTCGACCAGTACATGCGCTCGCTGTTCCTCTACCTCGAAGCCAAGTTCGAGTATTTCTGGTTCGAGAGCCCGGAGATCGCGGCCATGGTCCGGCAGGCGAGACCGTCCGTCGAGGAGTTCTCGGCCAACGACTTCGCCGATCTGGCGCGCGTCCTGCTGTACCTCATGCAGGGGTGTCGCTACGAACGGAAGGACGAAGCACCCGGCGATCTGGCGTGTACCGATCCCACACCCGTCACCGCCGGGTCGGATCGGGTGACGCCGGCGCTCACGGTCGCGCGTACGTTCCTGACGCATGACCGGTGCGGCCGGGCCCCGCTCGAGGAATTCCTCAGTGCCGCCTGTGCGCAAGGGGCCGTCGGATACTTCTTCACCACCGGCCGACTCGGCCAGGATGCGCTCGCCTACCTCGGTCAGCTTGCCGACGGCCCCTTCGCCGAACGCATGTACGTCGTCGACCCCGCCAAGCTGTTGCACCTGATCGAGATCTCGCACGATATCTGCGACGAGATAGACGAGCTTGGCCTGCTTGCGGCGCTGGAAGACCTCGATGCGGGCGAGGAGGAGTTCGCGTTCGCGGAGAGCGTCGAGGTCCTGCGCGGCGAAGCCCAGGAAATTCTCACGGCGCCGCCGAGCGGGGACGGGTGACGCGGGCTCATCGCGCCCGGTCGAAACTCAAGCCCACAGGTTCCCGGTATTCGGTGGCCCCGGCAGTGCCCATCCAGTGGCGATCGACGCGGCGGGGCACGAGTGAGGCCGCCGCGCGCCTGGTACTGACGGTGGTGTGGCTGGCGGTTGCCGCCGGCCTGGCGCCGGTCTCCGTTGGCGCGGCCACAACCGATCACCTGTACGGGACGTGTATGTTACCCGGCGGGGAGGGCTGGGCGGTGGGGGCTTTCGGCACCGTTCTGCACACCCGGGATGGGGGAGCTAACTGGCAGGCGCAGGTGTCGGGCGTGACCGAACCGCTGTTCGGCGTCGCCTGCGCCGATCGGTTGCACGGTTGGGCGGTCGGTCGCGGCGGCGTGACAATCGCCACTCGGGACGGCGGTAAGACCTGGCGCACGCAAACCTCCGGCACGACCAAGCACCTCTTCGCGGTTGTCGCGCTCGGGCCGCTGCTGGCCTGGGCGGTCGGAGACTGGGGGGCCGTCCTGACCACCGACGACGGCGGTATGACCTGGCAGGATCGTTCTCTCGACCGCGATGTCATTCTCAACGGCATGAGCTGGCCGGATCGCACGCACGGCTGGATCGTCGGCGAGGCGGGCGCCGTTTTCGCCACCGACGATGGCGGGGTGACGTGGCGTGAACGCCGGACCGGCGTCGACAAGACGCTCTTTGGCGTATGGTTCGAAACGCCGCAGCGCGGCTGGGTGGTTGGCATCGACGGGCTCATCCAGCGCACCGACGATGGCGGGGCGACCTGGGTGGTGCAGCACGGCGATGCCGCGGTGGCCGGACTGGAGCAGGTCGGTTTCGCACATACACTGGACAACCCGAGCCTGTACGACGTCGCGGTCGGCGACGGGTACGGTGTGGCCGTGGGCGATAACGGCAGCGTCTTCGTGAGCACCGACGGCGGCGCCCGCTGGCGGCGTTCCGCCGGTTTGCCCGCGGTCGGCTTGCGCTGGCTGCGCGGACTCGGCCTTGGCCATGGTGGGCGGGGCGTTCTGGTCGGGGCCAACGGCCTCGCGGCGGCCGTCGACGCGGCGCGGCTCGGCGGCCGCGAGGCGAGCGGGCATGCTCCCCAGGGCATGGATTGAGCGCTACCTCGCCTTCCTCCTGCGCAACCGCCTGACGGTCGCGCTTGGGATTGCCGCGGGAACGGCGTTCTTCGTCTGGTACGCGATCTTCCGGCTGGCGATCGTGCCGAACTTCCTGGATCTCCAGCCGCCCAACCACCCGTACATTCGCGTCTACCACAAGTACCGCGGCATGTTCGGCACTTCGAACCTGCTGGCCATCGCCGTCGAAGCGCGGCAGGGGACCATCTTCGACGACCCGGCTATCGTCGAGACGGTCGACCGCATTACGCTCGATCTGCTGCAGCAGGTGCCGGGGGTGAACCCCGAGCAGGTCATCTCGATCACGCACCCGAAGTTGAAGACAACCCTCACCTCGGGGTCGGGCATCAAGGTGGTGCCGCTGGTCTACCCGCGGCTGCCGCGCGACGCCGAGGATCTCGAGTTCCTGCGCAAGAAGATTTACACCACTGAAGGCGTACGCGGCCTCTTTGTCTCCCCGGACGACACCTCGACGCTGATCACCGCCGGCTTCTGGGAGGAGTACTTCGACCTGCCGGCCATGTGGCGCAAGATCGGGGAAATCAAGCAGCGCGAAGAAGCCGGCGGCAAGGTCCGCATCCACGTTACCGGCTTCCCGATCCTGTACGCGTACTTCATGGACACTTTGCCGACGATGGGCTGGGTGTTGGGGGCCACTGCCGCCGCGATCGTGCTGTTGCTCTGGTTCTACTTTCGGACCGTGCAGGGCGTGGCGATCCCCGTGTTCTCCGGACTGATGAGCGCGGTGTGGGGTCTCGGCTTCGCGGGTCTGTGCGGTTTCACGCTGAATCCTCTCGTCATCGTCGTCTTCGTACTGATTACGGCGCGCGCGCTGAGTCATTCCGTGCAGTCGATGGAGCGCTACCACGAAGAGTACTTCCTTTGCGGGGACAAGCGCGAGGCGATCTTGCGGTCGTACGTGAGTCTGTACAGCCCGGCGATGGTTTCGATCGCCGCCGACACGGCGGCGACACTGACCATCGCGGTCGCGACCATCCCGTTGATGCGCAAACTCGCCTTCGTGGCCGCCTTCTGGATCCTCTCGATCTTTCTGAGCGTGGTGACGCTGCACCCCATCATCCTGTCGTACGTTCGGCCGCCCCGGCGCGTGCCGCGGCCGGGGCGCTGGTCGGATGCGCTTTACACGGCAATCACGCGCCTGCTCGTTGCGCTCGGCGCCGGGCCGATGCGCTGGGCCGTGGTCGCTCTGTTTGCGGCCACGATGGTCTTCGGGCTGTACTACGGACATCAATTGAAGACCGGCGACACCGAGCCCGGCGCGGCGCTGCTGTACGCGGACCATCCTTACAACGTCGCCTTCCGGCGATTGAACGAGAAGTTCGTCGGCGTCGCCAGTCAACTGGTGATCATCGCGGAGGGCAAGAAGCCGGGCGCTATCCGCGATGCGCGCACGCTGCAACAGATCGATCGCTTCCAGCGCCACATGGAGCAAGGCGAGGGGGCGACCGGTTCGTTGACGGCCAATACGTTGCTCAAGAAGATCTTCCGCACTTTTCGCGAGGGCGATCCGAAATGGGAGATGCTGCCGGCCGATGCGGATCATATCGGCCAGTTGTTCTTCCTGCTGGCGTCCGGAACGGGCCGCGGCGAGATGGATCGTTTTTTCAGTCCCGACGCCACTAACGCGACGATCACGGTCTTTTACGACAGTTACGACAACAACGTCATCGGCAGCGCCATCGAGCGGGCACAGGCGTACATCGCGTCGCACGTCAGCCCCGACGACGACGTGCGCTACCGACTCGCCGGCGGGTTGCTCGGCATCCTTGCGGCGACCAACGAGGAAGTCGATTGGTCTTATCGGGTCAACGTGCCGTTGATCTTTCTTTCGGTCTTCCTGCTGAGCTGGCTCACGTACAGGTCGGTCATCGGCGCGTTGATCGTGCTGATTCCCTCGCTGGTGGCGCAGCCGCTTTCCGAGGCGGTGATGTTTCTCATGGGGATCGACTTCAATATCAATTCGCTCCCCGTGGCCGCCATCGGCATTGGCATCGGTATAGACTACGGGTATTACGTGCTCAGTCGCATAGTCGAGGAATACGAGAAGACCGGCGATTTCGAGGTGGCCAATCGGATCGCGCTTGCCACCACCGGCAAGGCGATCATCTTTACCGGGACGACGCTGGTGGTGAGTGTGATGTTCTGGCTCTTTCATCCGTTGAAGTTCGCCTCCGAGATGGCCTTTCTGCTGATGATGTTGATGATCTTCCACGCCGTCGGTGCGCTCGTCTTCATTCCCGCCCTGGTGTCGCTCTTGCGGCCTCGCTTTGCGGTGGAGCGGGCCGAGCGGCGCGTGCGCCTGGGGGCGGAAGTAAGCGCGGAAGGATGACGGTCCGGGGGGCGACGGTGAACGTCAGGTTGGTGCTGCTGCTGGTGGCTGCCGCCGTTGCCGGGGTCGGCGCCGCGCGCGCGGACGGCGGGCCGCCGACTGGCACCGACGGCCTTGCCCCGGGCACCGTGCTCGACCCCACGACCGCCGCCGCGGCCGGCGAACTCCTGCCGCCCGAGATCCTGCGCCACTACGAAAGCGGCCGGTACCGCAATCCCATCGTCGACTGGCCGCTCGGCGTGTTTCGCTGGGAACCGTCGTTTAAGGCCGCCACGGACGACAACCGGGGCCGCTACGACGTGGACGCCGCGGGAATGATCGTGGAGAAGGCCGGCGGCAAGCAGCCGCCTTTCGTCTATGGGCTGCCGTTCCCGTCGATCGATCCGCAGGATCGGACCGCCGCCATCAAGATTCTCTGGAACTACCAGTATCACTACTGGAGCGAAGGCAACAGCAACAACGTGACGGCGCTGAGCTGGGTCAACCCCGGCGGGCTCGACCGCGAAGCGGTGCAGGATGTCCGCTTCCTATACTACGACGGCCAGGACGCTGACCGCCGCGTGCCCAACCCGAACAACTTCTCGCAGCAGTTCGTTACCATGGCCCTGGCGCCGGCCGACCTCAACGGGACGGCCACGCTCACCTGGCGATACCGAGACGCCCACAAGCGAGACGCCGTCTGGGTCTACGTGCCCGCCTTGCGCCGGGTCCGGGCGGTCAGCCCCGCCAACCGCTCCGACGGCTTTCTCGGTTCGGACATGAGTCAGGACGACGGACCTTTCTTCGACGGCAAGCCGGAGGACTTCGTCTGGGCGCTGGCCGGGGAGGCGGACACGTTGCGATTGGTCGATCCGTGGAGCTTCAACGGGGGCGGGCCGGGATCGCAGAAGTGGCTGACGACGGGGGGGTGGCGCGCGGTCTGGCCCCGCATGCCGGTGGCCGGATTTCAGGACTCGCAATGGCGGGGCGTGGCGTGGGCTCCGTTGCCGGCCGGATTGGCGCGCCGGCGGTGTTGGATCGTCGAGGGGACGCCGCGGGACCGCTACTATCTTTACGGCCGGGTGCAGCTTTACATCGACAAGGAAACGTATCAGGGCGCCTGGAACCGCAAGTTCTCGTGGTCGGGCGAACTCCTGAACACCGTGCAGGTGGTGGTGTATCAGAAGCAACCCTTCGAACGGCCGGATGGGGTCAAGGACTGGATTTGGGATTCGAACTTTTCCTACCAGGCGGCGGAGAACCTGAAGCAGAATCGAGCCACGGTCGCCGGCCTGGTCCCCCGCGGGTCGGAGGTGCCGAACGACCGGCGGGTGACCTTCGAGCCGGGGCTCTTCGAGTCGCAGACCCTGCACCGGCTGGGCAAGTAGGAAAGCTGCGTACCCGGAGAGCGTGCGCGGAGCGCCCGCTCCACCACGCTCACGGTGGAACGCGCGCTCCGCGCGCGTTTGGCGGTGAGGCGACGGAGTAGCCGGAAAGCTTCTCGCTTCCGTGCGGGCGCGGCTCGGTGGTCAGTTCCAGGATCGATACGGCCGCATTTCCGCGGAGGTCCCTGGGGAGGGCGCGCAGATCCTTCACGACGCTTCTGCTAATCTGCAGCGTCCACGCGGGCAAGCAGATCCTCGAGTGACGCAATGGCGATCCGGGGCTCCGACTTCCGCTCCTCGATCAGTTGCAGGTCCTCCAGTTCCTCGAGTCGCTCAACCAGGGCGCGAAACTCGTCAATGGGCAGAACAACCGCCGTCTTGTGCCCTTCCGAATCGATCAAGAACTGGGCGTTCATATGACCCCTCCGCCGGTACCTCCTGCCTAACGGCAAATGCCGTGGACGGCAAGCGCAGTACGCGATTTGGGGGTCGCACCAGTGCCCGGTCACCTGCGCCCGCAGATGGGACTCGCGGCCGAGGTTGGGCACTGCCGACCGAGCGAAGAGCCAACGCGCCGCGTCGCGATTGACGGCGTGCGGATGAGCGACGATCAGGTCCGCGACGGCGGGCCTCGGCGAAAAAGGTCGCCAGGTGTTCGTGCGCCAGCCGGTGCAACACGGTGCCCTCGGGATGGCGGCGGGTATACGCGCATTGGCCACGCCCCGGCCCCACGCCGCACTCACATCCGGCCCGCAACGATTGCTAAACACTCTGGTTCATAAATTCGCCAACGTATTCTACATGACGCGACCCGCTCACCCTTATGCTACCAGCTCACCCTTTCTACAGGTTGCGACCCGCTCACCCTAAGCCTGTCGAAGGGTGAGCCTGTCGATAGGGTGAGCTAACCGGTCGACATGGCCATCGCTCCCGCGTCGGTGTAGAAGAAGCGCAAGATGTCGTTCTGGGTTTATCTCCTACGATGTGCCGATGGTTCATTCCAGGTTGGGCATACCGATAACCTCGAGCAACGAATGGAACAGCACGCTTCGACAGGCTCAGGGTGAGCGGGTGCGGATGCGTTGCCATACTTCTGCCGACGAGTACGTAAGATGAACGTTTCGGACGATCTCCGCGCTAACCTGCAGGGCAGCTTCGGCACTATCCTCGCCGACCCCCCGTGGCGGTTTGAAAACCGCACTGGGAAGATGGCCCCCGAACACCGCCGACTGCGCCGCTACGAGACGATGAGTATCCAGGACATCAAGGCGCTACCTGTGTCGGAACTCGCCGCACCTCGCTCCCACCTGTACCTCTGGACACCCAACGCACTCCTTCAATGGGGGCTGGATACGATGAGTGCGTGGGGGTTCACGTACAAGGGCAATCTGGTTTGGTACAAGGTGCGCTACGATGGAGGCCCTGACGGTCGCGGCGTCGGGTTCTACTTCCGGAACGTAACCGAACTGGTGCTCTTCGGCGTGCGCGGCAATCTCCGCACGAAAGCGCCGGGGCGCCGTCAAGTGAACCTGTTTGCTTCCCGTAAGCGTGAGCACTCGTGCAAACCGGACCAACTATACGATATCATCGAAGACTGCTCCCCCGGTCCTTTCCTCGAACTGTTCGCTCGTCACTGCCGCGACGGCTGGGAGCAGTGGGGCGACGAACTCGAACAAGCACCCCATCGGCACCTGCCCATTCCGCGTCGCCGTACCGGCGCGTCAGTTCCAAGCGTCGGCCCGGCACCGGTTACCCCCCGACTGAGGTTTCGTCAGGTGTCCCGCAAGTGCTTGTTGCAGTTCCCTTCGGGGGTCGACCTGTAGTTCGGCGTGAACCAATCGGGGTCGGAATCGGGATCGGGATCGGAATCGAGGACGACCCGAGCTTCGGCCACGAGCGACTCTGGGTACGCCGGGCAACGGATCGATTCCGATACCGATTCCGATACCGACCCCGAGGGGAACTCGCCGCCAGGGAAATGCCGAACAAGACGCTCCACCAGACCGGCGCCACGCGGCCAGGCTGGCCGCGTTCCGGTCCGGTGCCGGCTGGTGAACGGGAGCGTTCGGCAGGTGACCCAGACCGTGCTACGAGGCACCGCGTCGGCGACCCGGTGCATGGCCTTCACGATCATCTACTCGCCAGAAGCAGTTGAGCACCTTGCGGTGCTCCCGAAAGCCACGCAGGTACTCGTGGTCGACCAAGTAGAAGAGCACCTCACGCACGAACCGGCGCTGCCGACCCGGAGGCGCAAGCTTCTTCGCCCTAATCCGATCGCTCCGTGGGAACTTCGATTGGGTGATATCCGGGTCTTTTACGCTATCGAGGAAGGGCCGGAATCCCTTGTCAAGATTGCAGCGGTCGGCATCAAGCACCATAATGAGTTGTGGATCGGCAGGGAGAAGATCGACTTATGAAAGCCATCGAGTTGTCCGACGTCTCAGCCTTAGCCCCCTACTTGGGACGCGGCGCGGATGAACCGCTGCTCCTCACCGATCACGGGCATGTCGTCGCCACCATCGTACCGGCCGACGAGCAGGACGCTGAGAGCATGCTGCTCAGCATCAATCCGAAGTTCCAAGCCATCCTGGAACGATCACGGAAACGCCTGGAGACGGAAGGAGGTATCTCGACCGACGAGGTACGAGAACGCCTCGGGCTACCGTCAAAGCGCGGCCGAACAAAGCGCTCCACCCGCCCGCGGCCGCGGAGCCGTTCCGGGAAGACCGCGGCGTCGCGTTCTGGCCGCAGCGGCTGAGCAACGGATCGATTCCGATACCGACCCCGAGGGGAACTCGCTGCCCGGGAATTGCGGAACAAGACGCTCCACCCGGGGGCGCGCGGTAACGAGCGCGCCCCCGGCGACGTCGCCTCAGGTCTCGTCCCAGCCGGTTATTTCGAGATGCTGCCGGTTGTCGTCCGGTGCGGCCAGTGCGCAGGATACGCAGAAGGCGAGCCCGCCGTCGAAACAGCCGGAATCGCTCGTCGTCCCGCAACTGGTGCACCGGATACTTGCCTGCTCAACCGTGCGCCGCAGTATCCACCTATGCCCCGCCGTCAGCACCTGAACTCGACCGGCCGTGCGTACACGGTCCATCACGTGCGAGATCAGGTCCTGCCAATCCTCCGCACTTCGGGCGGGGAGGAAGGCGCCCCCGCCGGGATACGATACGTGCGCGACTCCGTGGACCATGCCTGCCATTGGTCACCTCATGTCGGAAGACGTGGGGTTTGCCCCAGCAAGAGCAATGCCCTGCGGGTGACGAGGCAAAACCAACGGCAACGCGCCTGCAAACTGGCAGGTAATCCCCATCATATGGTGTGCGTACCGGTAGTTCGATGACGGAGCGTTACGTGGCATGACGGTGGTTTGGGGAGGGCCTGGGGTCCTGGGGTCTTGAGGTCCTGGGGTCTTGAGGTCCTGGGGGTATCGAGGCTTTGGGGGGGAAGTTGGTCTTCGCCTGGTCATCTTATGGGGGAGACGGTCCCGACACCGTTTGGGCCGAGGAGGGCTCGGCGCAGCCGAGGCCGTCTCGAAGCCCGTGCCCCCCCCAAGACCCCAAGACCCCAAGACCCCCAGACCTCAAGACCCCAAGACCCCAGGACCCCAGGACGCCCCCAGGCCCACCGCTACATTCCCCCCGCTGAGCACCACTCCCACTCTGGTCAGGCCGGGGAGCGCTCGGAACGCCGGTGTGCACACCGCCGCAAACGCGACGGCGGCGCTGGGTTCGATCAGCAGCTTGGCGCGTTCCCAACACAGGCGCAGGGCGGTCAGGATCGCCGCTTCCGAGACCGTGACGACCGCCTCGACACGGTCGCGAACGATCGGCCAGGTCAACTCGCCGAGGCCGGTCAACAGGCCGTCGGCAACAGTGTGTGGCGCGACTTGTGGTAGGCGGCGTCCGACGGCCATCGAACGTGCGGCGTCGTCGGCGCCCGCAGGTTCCGCCGCAAACACCCGAATGCGCGGATGGTCGCCGGCCGCGATGCAGATACCCGAGACCAGCCCCCCGCCGCCGATCGGGGCGACGATGGCATCGAGGTCGTCGACCTGTTCGATCAGTTCGACGGCCGTGGTGCCCTGCCCGGCGATAACCCGGGCATCGTCGTAGGGGGCGATGAACGTGCCCCCGGTCTCGGCGAGCACGGCGGCGGCGGTGGCTTCGCGCGCGGACAGCGTCGGCTCGCAGACGACTACCCTCCCGCCGTACTCCTCGACCGCGCGCCGCTTCACGGCGGCGGCGTTGCTCGGCATGACGATGTGTGCGGGGATGCCGCGCAAGCGAGCGGCAAGCGCCAGAGCCTGGGCGTGATTTCCCGAGCTGTGCGTGACCACCCCGCGTGCGGCGTCGGCGTCGGAAAGCTGTTGCAGCGCGTTGCACGCGCCGCGGAACTTGAAGGCCCCGGTTTTCTGCAGGTGCTCGCACTTGAAGAAAAGACGGCGGCCCGCGAGGCGATCGAGCGTGGCGCAGGTGGCGACCGGCGTGCGATGCGCAAACGGGGCGATGCGCAGCGCCGCGGCGCGCACGTCCTCGATCGAGACGGCATACGTCGACACCCGGTGTCGATAGCATCCGCCGTGGCCGCGACGCTACTGTCTCAGCCGTTCCCGACCGCGCTCGTCGCGCGGTCGGCCCGGCGCCAGGAGCGCGGCCCCCGGGGTTGACGCGCCGGCCCCCGCGGTCGAAACGAGTGCGCTATGATCGGGCTTCTCGTGGTGTAGAGTCCCGATGGGAGGCGATTCGATGGCGTGTGGATGGAAGCGATTGCCGTTGCGCAGGGAGAGGGGATGGCCGCGGTGGTTCCTGGTCGCCGCGGTGGCGGCCGGCTGTGCGGCCGGTGGGACCGGGGAGATCGCGGCTGGCGGGACGGCGAAGGTTACGGTGCCGGCAGGACGCGAGTTTGTCGTCTCGCGCGATTCGAGTCCCAGCACCGGATACAAGTGGCGCCTTGCCGCGCCGCTCGATGCCCGGGTAATTGAGCTGGTGCGCGACGAGTACCAGCCCGGTCCCGAGTCCCGCCTCGGGGCTCCGGGTGTGCAGCTATGGACCTTCAAAGCGGTCGGTCCCGGTACGGCGACGCTGATCCTCGAATACGCCCGTCCCTGGGAAACGGGCGTCGCGCCGGCCCGCCGTGACGAAGTCACCGTGACCGTCGAGTCCCGCTAACCGCTGACCGGCTTGGCCCTGTCCTTGCTCGCGCGTACCAGTGCGTTCAGGTCGAAGCGCATCAGCTCGCCGATGCGTTCGATGGCGATATCGGCCGGGGGCAGATCGCGCAGGGCGGCGACGTCGTGGGCATACGAACCCTGGCGCGGGAAGACGGTGGTCACTCGCTTGCCCCACGCCGCCTTGACGGCAGTGAGGATGCGCAGCTTGTCGTCTACCAGCACGTAGTGGTCGGCGGGATAGCGCCGCTCGACGTCCGCCAGTTCGTTTTCCTTGTGCACGTAAAGCAGCACGTGGCCGTCGACGACGTCGTACAGGCCCGATCGCTCGATCTTGTGGGGCTGGAATACGACGTCTCCGTCGGTCAGGATCACCGTTGGTGCCTGCCGCTTGCACCACTCCACCACGTCGAGGGATTCCGGCAACAGGCGCACCGCGAACGGGTAGTCGATCAGAAACGACGACACGGCGAGCAGGTGCGGGTCGTGTGGGTGGGCGAGGCGAAAGCGCTGGAGCGCGCCCAGATAATCGGTATAGCCGAGACTCGCGCGCAGCTCTTCGAAATAGGTCCAGTACTCGGCCTGGAACTCCGCCCCGACGGTGCGTTCGAGGTGCCGGCGCAGGTCGCCGATGACCCGGTCGTTGTCGAGCAGCGTGTTGTCGACGTCGAGGAGAAAGACGAGGGAGGTGCGCACCGCGCCAGCCGGCTCCATCGGCATGACCGCCCCGCTCACTCGAAAGGACCGAACGGACCCCAGTACGCGTAAGGCAGGTCGTAGTCGGTCTCGGCGTCGGCATCGAGCAGATGGGCGCGCCGTTCCGTATCGGCCAGCTCTTGTTGCCCCTTGAGCTTCTGATAGCGCGCATAGTCCTCGGCGTTGCCGACGTAGAGGCACTTGCAGACCTCCGGATCGGCGAAGCCGTAGTACAGCTTGCCGTTCCTGCGATGGGGAACGAGGCGCATGGCCGGAAGCTGTTGCAGATGCTCGAGTTTCTCCGGGGTGTCGGCCACCGCCATATCGAAGCCGGCGGCGGCCAGCAGTGGCTCGATGGCCTGGGCCTGCTGCTGGGGGCTCGGTCCGAGCAGCGAGCACGCTCCGAGGAGCAGTCCTCCGGCCGCCAGGGCGCCTGCGGCGCGGGGCACTTTCATCGTCGGTTTTCCTCCCTGCCCGGCGCGCGGGCCGGCTTGACAACCCGCCCGGTGCGATAGATACGGCCGCCCATGCACGCACGAATGACCGCCGTTCTGACGGCGATTGCCCTCGTTGGCCTCGCGATCGGATGCGCCCCGTCGCGCTTGACGCCGGCGCAGCGCGCCGAACGCATGGACTCGCTGCTGGCCGCCGCGGGCTTTCGTCCCCTGGCGGCAGACACTCCGGAGAAAGTTGCGCACCTGGCGCAGTTGCCGCCGCTCGAACTCCGTAAGGTCGTGAAGGACGGCGTCGAGCAGTACTGGTTCGCCGACCCGTACCTGTGCAAGTGCATGTATGTCGGCGACGCGCAGGCGCGGCGCGACCTGAAGAACCTGTTTGCGGACGACGCCATTTCCGGGGACACGATCCGGAGCGAGGAGTACACCGGCATGATGGCGGACGATCTATCGCCGGAAAACGAGATGGATCCGCTGACCGACCCCTTCGGTCCGTTTGCCTTCTGACCGGGCCGTCCGGCCTGGCGCGATGCCGCCGCCGGCGCGATCGTGACCATGGGCAACACCGGCGGGAAGCTATCGGAGGCTTGTCGGGGAGTCAATTTCGCGCCGCGGCGCCGGCGGGCTCGGGCCCGTAACGCGACGATCGTTCGACCTCCGAACTCGTCGATTCCGCGGCCTCTGAACTCTCCGACCTGGCGACTTTCTCGGCTCACCGGTCTTTCCGCCGGGCGCGCGCGCTTTCCTTTTTTCGCGGCATCGTTTACCAGAACTGACGGCGCCGCTTGAAGTGACGGGCGCGGGAGGTTGACATGACGACGACGACCGACAATCGGGCGGAGGGGGCGTGGTATCCGCGTGTCCTCGGCGCGGTGGCGCTGGCGCTCCTGCTGATGAACCTCATCGACCTGCTGATCACGCCGCGGGCCAGCGCGGAGCAGTTACTGTTCGGGACGATGTTCTTCGGGCCCGCGGCGCAGGCGGCCACCGTCGTGCACATTCTCTTTTTCGCGTGGTTGAGCTGGGGCTGCTTTACGCGCCGGCCGATCATGGTGTGGGTGACGATCGGGTACTGCGTTTACCTTGCCCTGTCGATGTGGGTGTGGACGGCACGTTACGGTAACCAGTTTGCGGAAGCTCCGCTCGGGGCGCTCTTGATCAACGCGGTCGTGACCCTCTGTCTGCTGGCGGTGTGCCGCGCCACCTTTACCCGCCGGCAGAGCTTCGTTCGCTGATCGAAGCCATGCGCCGCGAGGATATGCTCGGCAACCTCGACGGCCGCACGTGGGATGTCGTCGTCGTCGGCGGCGGCGCGAGCGGCCTCGGGATCGCGGTGGATGCGCAGACGCGGGGCTATCGTACGCTGTTGCTCGAGCAGTACGACTTCGCCAAGGCCACCTCGAGTCGCAGCACCAAGCTCGTGCACGGTGGCGTGCGCTACCTTAAACAGGGCAACGTCGCGCTGGTTCTCGAAGCGCTGCGCGAACGCGGTCTGCTCTGCCGCAACGCTCCCCATCTGGTTTTCGATCTGGCCTTCGTGGTGCCGCGCTATCGCTGGTGGGAGGGGCCTTTCTACGGCATCGGGTTGAAGCTCTACGATCGGCTCGCCGGCAAGCTGAACCTGGCGCCGTCGCGGTTATTGGACAGGCGCGAGACGTTGCGCCGCATCCCCAATGTCGAGCGCGAGAATCTGATCGGCGGGGCCGTGTACTACGACGCGCAGTTCGACGACGCCCGTCTCGCGCTGGCGCTGGCGCAGACCGCGACCGACCATGGCGCCACGGCGCTCAACTACGTGCGGGTGGCCGGTCTCCTTAAGACGGAGGGGGCGGTGGCGGGCGTCGTCGCGGTCGACGAAGAGACGGGTCGCGACTACCGGGTGCCGGCGCGCGTGGTGGTCAACGCCACGGGCATCTTCGCCGACGGCGTGCGTCTGATGGACGATCCCACTCTCGACCCCATTCTGACGCCCAGCCAGGGGGTGCATCTCGTTCTCGATCGCAGCTTTCAACCCAGCGACACGGCGATCATGGTACCGCGTACCGACGACGGCCGGGTGCTGTTCGTGATTCCCTGGCACGATCGAGTTCTGGTGGGCACGACGGATACGCCGGTGCCGCGCCCCGAGATCGAGCCGCGCGCCCTGCCGGAGGAGATCGCGTTCATCCTGCGCAACGCCGCGCGCTATCTGGCTCGCGACCCGACCGCGGCCGATGTGTTGAGCGTATTTGCGGGGCAGCGTCCGCTGGTCCAGGCCGACGGCGCCAACGCGCCGACGAAGTCGATCTCGCGAGAGCACGCCGTGCTGGTATCGAACTCCGGACTGGTGACCATCGTCGGCGGCAAGTGGACGACATACCGCAAGATGGCGGAGGACACGGTCAACGACGCGGCCTCGGTGGGCGGCCTGCCCGAGCGACCCTGCATCACCGAGACGCTGCGCCTGCACGGTTGGATGCGGCGCGAGGACGCGGCCTTCCCGCCCGCGGCGCATCTCAGCGGTTACGGTACGGACGCCGCGGCCCTTGCCGCGTTCCTGGACGCCGACCCGGCGCGCCGCGCGCCGCTGCACCCGCGGCTGCCGTATGTTGCCGGACAGGTGGCGTGGGCCGTGCATCGCGAGATGGCACGGACCGTCGAGGATGTGCTGGCGCGGCGCACCCGCGCGCTCCTGCTCGATGCGCGCGCCGCGATGGAGGCCGCGCCCACGGTTGCCCGCCTGATGGCCGCCCAACTCGGCCGCGGTGCCGAATGGGAAAGCGAACAGGTCGCCGCCTACACCCGTCTGGCGGAAGGCTACCTCCCGATACAGCCGCGTGCCTGAGCACCCGCTCGCGCGACGTTGCCACGCCTCCGCACCCCGACCCGACATGCCGAACGCGCTTGCCAGTGCCGTCCTGCTCGTAACGCTCGCGGGTGCCGCGACCCCTGCGCCGCCGGCACTCGAGCCGGCCGGATCGCCGGCTGCGAACGCGGCGCTCGATTTGTGCGAGGACACCCCGGAGCGGCCGGCGGCGGAGTACCGCGAGCGGTTGGAACGCGGCGTGCGTCTGGCGGAGGAGGCGATCGCAGCCGACGACCGCGACGCCAAGGCCCACTTCGCGTTATTCTGCAATCTCGCCAAGCTCACCCACGTCCGCGGCTTGCGTCCCGAGGCGCTGATGGCGGTGTTCCGGTTGCACCGCGAGATCGACCGCACGCTCGAACTCGCCCCCGACTACGCCGACGCGCTGACCGCCAAGGGAGCGTTCGTACTGAACCTGCCGCGCCTGCTCGGCGGCGACCCGCGCGCGGCGGAACGGCTGCTGCGTCGCGCTCTGGAACTCGATCCGGGCAACGCCACCGCGCGGCGCTTCCACGGCGACGCCCTGGCCGCGATGGGCGTAACCCCGCGGCCCGCGAGCGAGGGCGGCACAAATTTGCTTGACTGAACGAATCATTCAGTTCTAAAAGGCGGCATGGTGCGCCGCCGACCGGACAGCCGTTTGGCCGAACTCGTCGAGAGTGCGGCGCGGGTGTTTACCGTGCGCGGCTATCGGCGCACGCAGATGGCCGACGTGGCGGCGGCGATGGGCGTGGCGCCGGGGACTCTCTACCTGTACGTCGAAAGCAAGGAGGCGCTGTTCCACTTTCTGGTGGAGCGCGGCTGGACGGACGAGCTGGTCGCTCCCGAGTTGCCCATTCGCACTCAGCCGGCGGCGGCGACTCTGGGTCTGCTGCGCGATCGGCTGGCGACGGCGATGCGCCTGCCGCGACTCGAGGCGGCATTGCGAGGGCCGGTCCCGCGCGACGCGACGGCGGAACTCGCCGGCATCGTGCGCGAGTTGTACGACATGGTGGCGCGCTACCGGGTCGGCATTCGACTGCTCGAGCGCTCGGCGCTCGATTGGCCCGAGCTGGCCGGCATTCTCTACGGCGACGCCCGCGCGAGTTTGTTTGCGGCGCTCGAAGCGTACCTGCGCACGCGGATCGAGGCGGGGCGGTTTCGCGCCGTGCCGGACGTTGCCGGCATGGCGCGACTCGTCAACGAAAGCGTCGCGTGGTTCGCGATGCACCGCTACGCCGATCCGCACTCCGCCGGTCTCGACGACCGCCTCGCCGAAGAGACGGTGGTCCACACCCTCGTAAGCGCGCTCGCGAAATCGCCACCGCGCTCTGCCGCGACGAGCGAACGCCTAACCCGCAAGAGGAGGCCGACCCGATGACTTGCGCAATGCTGCCGACGCCGGTTCGTGTCCTGCTTCTGCTCGCCGTTGCGCTGGCGGCAGGGCGCACCGCTCTGGCGGCGCCGGCCGGGTCGCCGGCCGAGTGGCCGGCTTACGGGCGTGACCCGGGGGGAACGCGCTACGCGCCGCCGACCCAGATCGACAAGGATAACGTCGGCCGTCTCGAGGTCGCGTGGACATATCGCACGGGCGAGTTCGACGTGGCCCGGCTGCCGGCCTGGAAGAACTACGCGCTTCAGGTCACCCCGATCCTGGTCGACGGCACCATGTACATCTGTTCCGTCTTCGGCAAGGTGATCGCGCTCGATCCGGAAACCGGCGTCGAACGCTGGCGTTTCGATGCCCGCATCGATCCGGCGGCGGCGCGGGCCGAGCTTGCCTGCCGCGGCGTCTCGACGTGGCGCGAATCGGATCCGGCGTTTGCCGGGCTCTGTGCGCGACGTATCTTTTACGCCGCGGTGACCGGGCGGCTCTATGCCCTTGACGCCGCGACGGGAGCGCCGTGCGCCGATTTCGGCGCCGGTGGGCAGGTCGACCTGACGCAGGGCGTCGGTCCGGTGGAGGCGCGCATCTTCGGTGTGACCTCTCCTCCGGCCGTCGTCGGCGATGTGCTCGTGGTCGGTTCGGCGATCGGCGACAACCAGCGGGTCGAAGAGGCCCGCGGCACCGTGCGCGCCATTGACGTCCGAACGGGACGGGAGCGCTGGCGCTGGGATCCGATCCCGCGGCGTCGCGACGACCCGGCGCGGGCGACCTGGGAGGGCGACAGCGCCGATCGTACCGGGGCGGCCAACGCCTGGTCGATCCTCTCGGCCGACCCCGACCGAAACCTGGTTTTCGTTCCCGTCGGCAGTGCCAGTCCCGACTTCTACGGCGGCGAGCGCCGCGGGGCGAACCGCTGGGCGGACTCGGTCGTGGCCCTGCGGGCGTCGACCGGCGAGCTGGTCTGGGGTTTTCAGACCGTCCACCACGACCTCTGGGACTACGACGTACCGGCGCAACCGACACTGGTGACGGTTCGCCGCGACGGCCGGGAGGTGCCCGCCGTCGCCCAGGCGACCAAGGTCGGGCACCTCTTCGTGCTCGACCGAGAGACCGGTGCGCCCCTGTTTCCGGTCGAGGAACGGCCGGTGCCGCCGAGCGACGTGCCGGGCGAGCAGGCATATCCGACCCAGCCCTTCCCGGTCCTACCCCGCCCGCTGGTGCCCCATGCGCTGCGGCCGGAAGATGCCTGGGGCCTCACTCCGCTGGACCGCGCCGCCTGCCGCAAACGCATTGCGGCCATGCGCGGCCGCGAGATCTTCACGCCGCCCGGGCTCGAACCGACGATCATCTATCCCGGCAACGCCGGTGGGACCAATTGGGGCAGCGTGGCCTTCGAGCCGCAGCGCGGTTTCGTCATTGTCAACACCTCGCGCTTTCCGACCGTCGTGCGCCTGATACCGCGGGCGGACTATCCGGCCGAGAAAGCTGCCAACCCCGGACGCGAGGTCTCGCCGCAGGAGGGTACGCCCTACGCGATGCGGCGCGACTTCGATGCCCTGTTGTCGCCCCTCGGCCTGCCTTGCAACCCGCCACCCTGGGGCACCCTGGCCGCCGTCGACCTCGGCAGCGGCGAGGTGCGCTGGGAGGTCCCCCTCGGCACCGTGCGCGACATCGCGCCGGTCCCGATTCCGTGGGAGCTGGGGACACCGAGCATGGGCGGGCCGATGATTACCGCCGCCGGTCTGGTGTTCATCGGCGGTGCCATGGACAACTACTTGCGTGCCTTCGACATCGATACCGGCAAGGAGCTGTGGAAAGGCCGCCTCCCTGCCGGCGGACAGGCGACACCGATGACCTATCAGCTCCGGCCGGACGGCAAGCAGTACGTCGTGATTGCCGCCGGCGGACACGGCCGTCTCGGGACGACGCTCGGCGACAGCATCGTTGCCTTCGCGTTGCCGTAGGGCGTAACGGCGGCACCGAGCACGGAGTCCGGGGCGCGAACCACGGAGCGCTAAACCCGAAACTCGGGCACGGACCGATCCCTTGATCTCACCGGATTGTGTCCCGGCGCTGTGCGCCGTCGTTGCGCGCTGCGCCCTGTTCCTGGCGCTGGCAGTGCCGGCCTTCGCGCAGGATGCCGAACGCGGCGGCGAACCGCGCACTCCGTTGCTGCTCGATTCGGTTACGGTCACGGCAACCCGCCTGCCGGAGTTGCTCGCCGACGTGCCGGCGGCGATCAGCGTGGTCGAGGCGGCCGATATCCGGGATGCCAGGCCGACCGTGAATATCGACGAATCCCTCGATCGAGTCCCGGGTGTCTTCGTGCAGAATAGTGGCAACTTCGCTCAGGACGTGCGCGTGCAGATTCGCGGTTTCGGCACGCGCGCCGGTTTCGGCACGCGCGAAATCAAAGTGCTGGTCGACGGCCTGCCGCTCACGCTGCCGGACGGGCAGACGCAGTTCGACGATGTCGACCCGGCGGCGATGGCCCGCATCGAAGTGGTGCGCGGCCCCGCCTCGGCGCTGTACGGTAACGCCTCCGGTGGCGTGATCCAGTTCTTTACCGAAGACGGACCGTCGACCCCGGGTGCCGAGCTGCGGCTGGTCGGGGGCTCTTACGGCCTCGGTAAGTACGTCCTCGAAGGTGGTGGGCCCGCGGGTCCCGTGCGGCTCTTTGTGCAGGGATCCTTCTTGCGGTCCGACGGTTATCGGCAGCACAGCGCGACCCGGAGCGGCATCGTGAACGCCAAGTTGCGCTGGGACGTCGATGCGGACACGAAGTTGACCGTGCTGGTCAACGGCGTCGACGCGCCGGTTGCCGACGATCCGGGCGCACTGACGCGGGCGGAGGCGGATGCCGATCCGCGCCGGGCACGGGCGCTCAATGTCGCGCTCGACGCCGGCGAGGCGGTGTTGCAGGGACGTCTCGGCGCCGTCGTCGAGCGGCGCCTGCCGCTCGGCCGGCTATCCGGGTACGCGTACGGGCTCTATCGCGATTTCGAAAACCGCCTCCCTGTGCCCCCGACGACCCCGCCCGTGCAGGGCGGCATCGTGACGTTCTACAGGTTCAGTCCCGGTGGCGGCCTCCGCTACCTGGTGCCGGTGCGAGCCGGGGGCCGCGAACATCGGTTCTCTGTCGGGGTCGACGTGCAGTATCAGGACGACAACCGGCGGCGGTTCGGCAACGACTTCGGCACGCGCGGTCAACTCGGCTTGCAGCAGCGCGAGAGCGTCACCGGCGTCGGTCCGTACCTGCAGGCGATCGTCATGCCGTTGGACGACTTCGAGGTGATGGCCGGGCTGCGTTACGACAACCTGCGCTTCGCCGTCGACGTTGCCGTGCCATCCGGAAGCGGCGATTCCGGCTCCCGCACGTTCGAACACTGGAGCCCCGGGGGCGGAGTGCGCTACTCGCCGTGGCCGTGGTTGGCCGCGTTTCTCAATGTCGGTACCGCCTTTCAGGTGCCGACGACTACCGAACTCGCCAACCCTGCCGGAGCCGGATTCAATCCCGACGTCGAGCCGCAGACCGCCCTTAACTACGAGGTGGGGCTGCGGTACGAGACGCTGTGGCTGGTTGGTAACGCGGTCGGATTCTGGACCACTATCGACGACGAGCTGGTGCCCTACGAGGTGCCGTCGCAACCCGAACGCGACTTCTTCCGCAACGCCGGCCGCTCGCGGCGTTACGGCCTGGAGCTCGACTGGCAGACGTACCTGCTGTCCGGTCTGCGGTGGAGCGGGGCGGTGACGCTGATGCAGGCCGAGTACGAGCGGTATGCGACCCCGCAGGGAACTTTCGACGGCAACTCGGAGCCGGGCATTCCCGACGCGGTCGTGTACCAGGAACTCTTCTACCGGCACCCGAGCGGCGCGTACGCGGGCCTGGAGGCGTTGGTCGTCGAGGGGTACCCGGTGAACGACGCCAATACGGCGCGCGCCCCGGGCTACGTTCGGATGACGCTTCGTGGCGGGTACGACATCCAGATCGGGCGCTGGCGCTGCGGTCCGTTCGTCGGCTTCGATAACCTGCTCGACCAGAACTACGACGGCACGGTGCGCGTCAATGCGACCGGGAACCGCTACTTCGAGCCGGCCGCCGGATTCAACGTCTACGGCGGGCTCGGCGTCAGCGCGACGTTGTGACGGAACGGAGTTCCCAGCCCCGGGTCACCGGTTGCCGGTTCCGAAGGTGGGTTGGGGCATCGTGATCCGCGGCCCGGGGGGCGAGCGAACCGGCGGGATAGACGGCGGTTCTGGACTTCTCGGCAAGACGGGACAAATCGGTGAGAGTCGGCAAATTTTCTTGCATTACGCCAAAAGCCGTTGGTAGGGTCGAACGACCCGGGAACGGTTGGCGTCGTCGTCGATGCGAGGTGCTCGGGGCGGGAGCAGCTTCTGGGCGAGGTCGGCTATTCTCCGACGGGGAGCACAAGGGAGTACTCGTAGATGTCATGCAGACGGTTGGGATTCGCCAGTCTAATACTGCCCGCATTCGTTCTCGCCGTGGCGGCGGCGGTCTGCCTTCCGGCTCCGGCGCAGGCCCAGACGTGCTGCGTCGATCGTGACGCCGACGGTGCGTGTGCCGGTGCGGATGATCCGCTGACGTGCACGGGACGTTTGCTGGTGGAAACCGACTTCCCGATCGTTTGTCCGGCGGGTGCGGAACTCGACTGTCGCGTGATTGCGTTGACGGCGCGGCAACTAACCATTGCCGGCAGAATCCGGGCGAACGGAGTGGTCCTTACTTCGGATACCGGCTCTATCGATCTGCGCGGCGCCAACATCACGGTTAAGGGCAAGCTCGTCATCGACTCGGCCGACGACGTGGTCGCCGATGGAACGACCGCTATACAGGGTGAGAGCCGCGGGCACCGTCTGGTGGCGCGCATTACGGTGCAGGCTGCGGGCGATATCGATCTCAGCGGTATGGCCCTGCTGGCCGGCACCGAGCTCAAGGTGATCTCGACCGGCGGCAATATCGTCGCCGCCACCGGCAACTATGAGAGCGGTCGTGCGGTGAGGATGGAAGCGGCTCAGGGCGCAATCGACGTCAGCGGTAGCGTCGTGCTCGCTAACCGGTTGATCGACGTGCATACCGCCCTCGGCATCGGGGCTAACGCCAGTACCTTGCAGGCGCGTGGTCCGCGGGGCGAAATCGGTATCGAAATGACCGGCGGCAGTGGTGACTTCACGGGCGCGCTGGTGAGCGCGGACCGTAGCGTGCGCGTCAGCGGGTTGCGTCAGGTCGACCAGGGGATCAATCTTGCCGGCGCGCAGGTCAGAACCTACCAGCGCGGTGAGATCGATTTGCGAGCGGCGGGAACCCTCGATCTCTCCGGTAGTGTGATCGAAGCGTCGGCGCCTGGGGACTTCCGTTCCGACGTCAAGCTGGCATTCCGCGAGCCGTTGTCCGGAACCCCGGCAAGTCTGATCGACCTCGATGCGCCGGAGATGGTGGCGCTGGGCATGCCCCCCGCGGGTCCGCAAGACACTGCCGAGCTGGTTAGCGACTCATTTGTCGTGCCGGCGGGAATAGACGAGTTGCGGTTCCAGTACCTCTTCCTCACTAACGAGCTGGCCCCGAACCCTTCACATAATGACACGTTCACGGCCTACCTGATCAGTCCATCCACCCAACAGATCATCCGCATCGTCGACACCAACGCCGAGTTGACGCCGGCGCTGACGCCGCTGACCGGTGCTGCCTATTCGACCGCCGTGTTTCAACTCGCCAGCCTCGACGTGCGTGCGCTGGCGGGAACGGGAACCCCGGTTCAGGTCGCCTTTTCCGTCGAAGACGTTGGCGACTCGCGTGGCGCGACCGCGGTCCTGATCGACGACATCGTACTGCGCAACCGTGCGACCGGTGCTGCCCTGCCGATCGGCCGCTTCGAAAGTGGCGACCTCACCGGCTTCACGATGAACCTCACCGCGGTGCGCGATCCGTTCGGTGGGGTGACTCGCGGCCTTGGCGATGTCGACAACCCGCCCCTCGGCAACTTTCCCGGCGCCGAAGACAACGACGTCGCCAGCAATCGCTTTTTTGATACGGCGGTGCGTGCCCCCGAGGGCGCTGCCATGGCAGTCCTCGGCACGGGGACCGAGATCGCCGCGTTTGTTCAGGCGGTGCCGCTCAACCCCGGCTCGGTCACCATCCTCTGTGGTAATGGATTGATCGACGGCGGCGAGGCGTGCGACGACGGAAATCGTATCGGTACGGATTGCTGCAGCAATAGCTGCGAGATCCAGCCGTGCGTACCGACGGCCACACCGACGGCTACGCCGGCTCCGCCGACATCCACGCCGGCGCCGACCGACACCCCGACGGTAACGCCCACCCCCGGCGTTGGCGCCACGGACACTCCTGCGGAAACCCCAACGGAGACCCCGACCGGTCCGCCAGACACGCCGACCGAGACTCCCACCGAGACTCCGACCGGGCCGACCGACACCCCGACGGAGACTCCGACCGAGACACCCACCAACCCGACGGACACCCCGACGGAGACTCCGACCGAGACACCCACCAACCCGACTGACACCCCGACGGAGACCCCGACCGAGACACCCACCAACCCGACGGAAACCCCGACGGAGACTCCGACCGAGACACCCACCAGCCCGACCGACACCCCGACGGAGACTCCGACCGAGACACCCACCGAAGTGCCGACGGACACGCCGACCGAGACGCCGACCGCGGCTGCATCCGACACTCCGACCGAAACGCCGACGGAGACGCCCACGGGGGCCTCCACGGAGACGCCGACGGAGACACCTACCGAAGCGCCGACGGACACGCCGACCGAGACGCCAACCGCGGCTGCATCCGACACTCCGACCGAAACGCCGACGGAAACGCCGACGGAGACACCCACGGAGACGTCCACGGAGACGCCGACCGAGGTTCCCACGGGAACTCCGACCGAGACACCCACTGAAGCCGCCACGGAAACCCCCACGGAGGTCCCAACCGAAACCCCGACTGAGATCCCGACGGAAACCCCGACGGAGACGCCTACTGAAACCCCAACCCCGTGAGCTTTGGCCCCCGGGGGCGCGCACTTGAATTCGGCAGTGCCTCGATACGCACCCGAGAACGCGGCGCTCGCGAGAACGAACGGGAAGGATCCTCATCCCGGCGGAAGATGCCGTTCGCCCCGGGTCGGTGCGTTGATCGTCGGGTTGAGCCTGGTCGCCATCGGGCATGGCGCAAAGGCGGGGAACGAGCCGTACGTCTGGCGCAGCTACGGACCGACCAGCGGTGCGATTCTGGCCCTGGTCGCCGATCCCACCGATCCGCTAAGGGTTTACGCGGGGAGTGCCCGCGGCAGCATCTTTCGCAGCACGGACGGCGGCGAAACCTGGATGCTATCCAGCCTGCCGTTCACGGGCGTCCTGGCGGAAGTGCGTGCGCTGGTGGTCGATCCGATCGCGCCGGCACTGGTCTACGCCGGGACTTCAGCCGGGGTCTTCAAGAGTGTCGACGGCGGTCGTACCTGGGCGCCAACGCGCCTGGGGGATCTCAATGTGCACGCACTGGCGATCGATCCTGCCGTGCCGGCAATCCTGTATGCCGGCAGCGACGAAGGTGCGCTCTACAAGAGCAGCGATGGCGGCGGTTCATGGGCGAAGGTCGCCGGCCTCGTGGCGAATCGGGCCGTGACCGCAGTTGCCGTGGATCCTCGGACGCCGTCCACCGTTTACGCCGGCCTCGACCGGGGCCGCGTGTTCAGGAGTACGGACGGCGGTACGAGTTGGAATCATCCCGGATTCGACGGCATCACGGCGAACGAGTTCCGTAGTCTGCTGATCGATCCGCTGAGTCCGTCGACGCTGTACGCCTGCTCGGAGCGCGGAGTATTTCGAAGCACGAACGCCGGCTTGACGTTCTTCCCTGCGAACAACGGGCTGACCTCGACCGACGCCAAGGCGCTCGCGCAAGATCCGCTTACACCGGCGACGCTGTACGCCTGGTCCGACGGTATCTTCAAGAGCACCGACGGCGGAAACTCGTGGAGGCGCAGCGGCCCGCTCGGTTCCGGCACCGCGCTTGCCATCCACCCCCTGGCCCCCGCCACGTTGTTTGCCGGCGGCGACGGGGTGCTCAGAAGCCGCGACGGGGGAGCGACATGGCGGAGATCGAACCGTGGCCTGGCCGATAGCATCATAAGCGCCGTAGCCGTCAATCCGCGCACGCCGTCGATCCTGTATGCCGGCGGCAACGACGTCTTCAAGAGCGTCGACGGCGGCGGTAGTTGGCGTGCATTGCAGGCCGAGCTGCCGGGCTTCGTTACCGCTCTGGCAGTGGATCCCGCCGAACCCAGAACCGTCTATGCCGGTACCGGCCTTGGTGTGTATCGGAGCACCGATGAAGGCGTGCGGTGGTCGAGAGCCGGGCCCACTCGCTTCATTACTGCGCTGACCGCGAGTGTCACGACCCGCAACCTCATTTACGCCGGCACAGCGGATCAGGGTTTGGTGAAGAGCACCGATGGCGGCAACCGCTGGAGCCGCACGAACAGCTCGATGACCGAAGGGACGTTCGTCAACGCAATAGCGATCGGTCCGGCCACTACCCCCGTACTGTTCATCGGTACCCAGAAGAGCTTTTACGGCAGCGCCTTCCGCAGTCTCGACGGCGGCTCGATGTGGGAGGTCTTGCCGATACCGCAGACGGCGACGCAACGGATCGACGTGCAGGCCATCGCCACGCATTCGCAAGGGCGGGGAGTTGTCTACGCGGGAACCTCGGCGGGGCTGTTCATGAGCGAGGACGACGGTGCGACCTGGAGTGCGGAACTGCTGGAGGGTCGTTCCGTTGCGGCGCTGACCGTCAACCCGGCGCACCCGACGACACTGTACGCCGGTACCCCGGGCGACGGCGTGTTTGCGAGCGAGGACGGTGGCAAGGACTGGGAGGCTATCAACGACGGCTTGATCAACGGCAACGTCGAAGCGCTGGCCGTCAATCCGTTGCGGCCCAGAACCCTGTACGCCGGCACTGCCGGGGGCGGCGTGTTCGTCTTCGGTCAGGTCCTGCCCTGCGACGGCGACTGTAACGGCGACGTCGAGGTTACCGTCGACGAGCTGCTGATCATGGTCAACATCACCACGGGCTCCGGTTCCGTCTCGCAGTGCCTGCAGGGAGACCTCAACGGCGATCGCGAAATAACCGTCGACGAGATCCTCGCCGCGGTAGCCGCCGGCTTGACGGGGTGCGAACGGCCCGGGGTCGCGTAGCGCCTCCTTCGGTGTTCGCGGGCCGGCACCCGCCGAGCGCGGAAGCGGCCTTATCCCCGTCGGCAGGTATTCAGTGGTTCCGGACGCCTGTCGTTCACGCCAGACCGACGATCTTGTCGCCCTGCAGATCGAGGGACCCGGCCAGCGGCACTTTCGGCAGGCCGGGCATGCGTAAGATGTCCCCGGTCAGCACGACCAGAAACCCCGCGCCGGCGTTGATCTGAATGCCACGCACGGTGACGTCGAAGTCGGTCGGGCGGCCGGTGAGCTTCGGGTCGTCCGACAGCGAATTCTGCGTCTTGGCGATACACACCGGCAGATTCTCGTACCCGAGACGGCGCACGTCTTCGAGATCGCGCTCCGCCGTCTTCGTAAACACGACACTGCGTGCGCCGTACATCTTCTGCGCCACGGCAAGAATCTTGTCGGGAATTGGCGCGGTCCAGTCGTACAACGCGCGAAACGGCTTGCTGCGCTTCTCGGCGTGCGCCATGACCGTGCGCGCCAGTTCGACCGCCCCCTCGCCGCCGCGGGCGAAGTGGTCGGCGACCGCGAACGGCACGCCGAGATAGGCGCAGCGGCGCCGCACGACTTCGATTTCTTCGTCCCGGTCGCCGTCGAAGCGATTGAGTGCAACGACGGGCGGTTCGCCGAACTGGCGAATGCTGTCGATGTGCTTGTCCAGGTTGGGTAGGCCGCGGGCCACCGCACCCGGATCGCTATGGGCCACGTCGGCCAGCCGGACACCGCCGTGCATCTTGAGCGCACGGAGGGTGGCGACCAGGACCACGGCGGCGGTGTCCAGCCCGGCGCTCACGCACTTGATGTCGAAGAACTTCTCCGCTCCGAGGTCGAAGGCAAACCCCGCCTCGGTGACGGCCCAGTCGGTCAGGTGCAGCGCCATGCGCGTCGCCAGCACGCTGTTGCAGCCATGGGCGATGTTCGCAAACGGTCCGCCGTGGATGAGCACCGGCGTGCCCTCGAGGGTCTGGACCAGGTTCGGCTTCAGGGCATCGCGCAGCAGGGCGAGCATTGCGCCGGAGGCCGCGAGCCTGCCGGCGGTAACGGGTTCGCCTCCGTAAGTGAAAGCAACCAGGGTACGGTCGAGGCGGGCGCGCAGGTCGTCGATCGAATTCGCCAGGCAGAGCATGGCCATGACCTCGGACGCCGCGGTGATGTCGAAACCGGTCTCGCGTGGCACGCCTTGCTGATGGCCGCCGAGGCCGACGATGATATTGCGCAGCGCCCGGTCGTTCATGTCCATCGCCCGGCGCCAGACGATGCGTCGCGGATCGATGCCCAGGCGGTTGCCGAAATAGATGTGATTGTCGAGCAGCGCGGCCAGCAGGTTGTTGGCCGCGGTGATGGCGTGGAAGTCGCCGGTGAAATGGAGGTTGATGCGGTCGGCCGGCATCACCTGACTGTGGCCGCCGCCGGTCGCCCCTCCCTTGATGCCCATGCACGGCCCCATCGACGGCTCGCGCAACGCGATGCAGACGGAATGGCCAAGCCTCCGGATCGCATCGCCGAGACCGATACTCGTCGTCGTCTTGCCCTCGCCCGCCGGGGTGGGCGTAATCGCCGAAACCAGGATCAGCCGCGACTCGCCCCGATGCCGGGGCGGTTCGTCGAGGACGTTCAGCTCCACCTTGGCGACGTCGTGGCCGACGGGAAACAGGTGCGTCGCCGTCAGTCCGAGCTCGGCGGCAACTTCCCGGATCGGGCGAAGCGGCACGGAGGCCGCGATCTCGGCGTTGCTGGGCATCATACGAAGGACACCTCGCACCGGAGATGCGGGATTCCCCCGCGGATTTCAAGGCAGGCGCCGTGGCGAGCGGAGCCAGGCCGAGGATGCCGCCTCCGCGGCGCTACACCGTGTCGGTCTCGGCGGCGCTGGCCGCCAGTTCCTCCGCGTCGGCTGCCGGCCGCTCGTAGACGATCGTGCCGATGGCGACGAGCACGATCGTGCCGCCGGCGATCTGCGTGAGGTTGAGCGGCTCGTCGAGGAACGTGGCGGCGCCGACGGCGGCGAAGACCGGTACCGCGAGCAGCATGACCGAGACGACCAGGGCGGCGACGTGCGGGTGCGCCCAGTTCACAAGAAAGTGGCCGAGAGTTCCCGGGACCAGAGCGAGAAAGATCAGGAGCGCCCAGTCGTTCCCGCGCGGGGAATCGAGATGCTCTCCGGCGGCGACG
The DNA here is from genome assembly GCA_023150935.1 of Candidatus Binatia bacterium. Taxonomy (NCBI): domain Bacteria; phylum Candidatus Binatota; class Binatia (SeqCode); species Binatia bacterium. The sequence continues at coordinate 60,898 of JAKLJW010000022.1, forward strand.
GCGACAACCGTCATCAGAAGAGCGGCGACAGTCGACATGCCGATCAGGTATTCGGCAGTGTCGACGCCGGCGCGCACATGCTTCGAGACCAGGAAATAGGCGGTGAAGGCAAACAGATTGGCAACGGCAAGGACGTCGCCGCGCAAACTCCATCCCGGCGTGCCCGCCGACCCGACGACGACGACAACCGTGCCGGCCACCGCGACGAACGACCAGAACAGCGCCCGCGCCGTGACCCGCTCCCCGAACCACGGGCCGGCTACGATCAGCACCAACGCCGGTTGCAGCGCGCCGATGATCGAAACGTTGGTGACGCTCGTCAGCTTGAGGCTCGTAAAAAACAGGATCTGGTGCAGCGCGAACAGCGCCCCACCGGCCACCGCGGCGACCAGCCACGCGCGGGTCAGACGCGCGCGCAGGCGCGGCATCGCCAGGGGCAGGAACCACAGGAGCGGCAGCGGGATCCACAGCCGATAGAACGAAGCCACGAGCCCGGTCGTGGAAATCAGCTTGATGATCACCGAGCTGCAGCCCCATACCAGCGCCGACCCCGCCACGGCGGTGACGGCCAGCGCCCGTACCGGCCGGCCGGCGGCGCTCAATCCCACAGCGGCGGGTGCCGATCCTTCCATGGGCGGGCTTGTTCGAGCTGGCCGGCCAGGCGCAGGAGCAGGCCCTCCTCGCCAAATCGGCCCGCGAACATAAGCCCCACCGGCAGGCCATCCGCGCTCCAGTGCAGCGGCAACGAAATCGCCGGCTGACCGGTGGCGTTCTGGATCGGGGTGAACGGCACGTAATCGAGCACCTGGCCGAGGCCGAGTAGCGGGTCGCGTTGTTGCAGGTCTATAGTGCCGTTCTCGATCGGCGGCGAGCCCAGAGTGGTGGTCAGCCAGCAGTCGTAATTCTGGTGCCAGCGGGCGATCTGCCGGGTTGCCATCTGCAGCATCGCCACCGAGATGTGGTACTGCGTCGCGGGGAGCTGCTTGCCCTGCTGGTAGATACCCCAGGTGAGGCCCTCGAAGTCGCTTTCGACGGGAGTCTTGCCGTTGAGCAGCGCGTAGCCGTCGATGTTGGCCGCATGTGCGGACGTGAAAACGGCCACGAACGCGCTGCTGAGCAGGTTGAAATCGATGTCCGGAGCGGCCTCTTCGACGATATGGCCGAGGTCGGCGAGCAGCTTGGCCGTCGACTCGACCGCGGCGACGCAGTCGGGGTGGAGCGGCAGACCGTTCATCGATTTCGTCGAGAAGGCGATGCGCAGCTTGCCCGGCGGCGTGCGCGCCTCTTCGAGGAACGGCCGCGTTACCGGCGGTGCGCAGTACGGGTCGCCGATCTCCGGGCCCTGGGTGCAGTCGAGTGCCGCGGCCGTGTCGCGCACGGTGCGGCTGACGACGTGCTCGGCAATCAGCCCGCTCGCCATGTCGCCGATGTCGGGTCCGAGGGGGTTGCGACCGCGGGTCGGCTTCAGGCCGACCAGCCCGCAGCAGGCCGCCGGGATGCGTATCGAGCCGCCCCCGTCGTTGGCATGGGCCAGCGGCACGATACCGGCCGCGACGGCGGCCGCCGACCCGCCGCTCGATCCCCCGGTCGAGTGCGCCAAGTTCCATGGGTTGCGCGCCGGGCCATAGAGCACCGGCTCGGTGGTCGGCAGGATGCCGCACTCGGGCGCGTTGGTCTTGCCGAGAACGACGAGTCCGGCGGCTTTGTAGCGGGCGACCAGCGTGTGGTCGCGGTGCGCCGGAGTGCCGGTCATGAACTTACAGGCCGAAGTCGTCGGCACGCCCTCGTAGTCGCCGAGGATGTCCTTCAACAGAAAGGGCACGCCATGGAATGCGCCCGGGGCGGCGCCGCCGCCGGCCAGTCGCCCCGCCGTCTGCCGGGCCTGGTCGTAGATCTTGTAAATCACCGCGTTGATCGACGGATTGTGTTTCTCGATGCGCGCAATCGCCTCGTCCACCAGTTCCGTCGGTGTGACGTCGCGCTTCGCGACCAGCTCGGCGAGTCCGAGGCCGTCGAACCGTGCATACTCCTTGAACGCCATGTCGATCCTCCTGTGACGCGGTGGCCGGGCGGTCGCCCGCCGGTCCGCTTTGGGTTTCGGTTCGCGAGTCTACGGCGCCGAGCCTCACGAGATGGAAGCGGGTCGTGACCGCCGTGCGGTCGACTACGTAGCGCGACGCGCGAGGGTATGTCCAGCGGGGCGGCGCCACTCGAATCCGGCAACAATAGATGTCCGCATGCCCGTAAGCCGTCACCCCCGCGAAGCTTGTCCCGGCGAAAGCCGGGAGCGGGGGTACAGAAAGCCAAAGCCCGCCTGGATTCTCGCTTTCCGCGGGAATGACGAGGGTCCCGCCGCGCCGGAGGCGATCGCACCGCCGTTGTTTCCGAAGATCGCCTCCAAACAAGGATCGAGACCGGGGAACGGAGCGCCGCTCATTTGGGCTGCGGATCTTCCTTGGCTTGTGGCCGTCTCGCTTTCTTCAGTCTCGCGACAGCCGCCGGCTCCTTCGCCGCCTTCGAGAGCGCCTGCCAATCGTCGGGAGGGTTCCCCTTCTCAAGCATCTTCCGGAAGACCGCGTACGCGTCCGTCTTGGACCCGTAGGTCCGCTTCGAGTCTTCGTCGTTGACCCAAGCGTAGACGATGACCTTGGCCCTGGAGTGGTACCGAAAGAAGAGCCGAAACCTCTGGCCACCGAACTTCGCTCGAAACCAGTGCTTGTAGTCGTCGCCCAGCGCGTTGCCCTGGCGATGCTCGGGCCGCGCAGGGTCCGCTGGAACCGTAACGAACATCAGCTCGTACAGCGCCGCGAGCAGCTTGAAGTTGGCGGTGCTCTTGTGGTCGTCCGGGTTCTTCGCCTTGGCCTTCGCCTTCTCGACCGTCGCGATCAGCTTTTCGAGTTGGTCGAGAAGGAGTGGGTGAGCGAAGAGCTCCCAGCCGTTGACCTGCATCGTTCAGAGATCCACGTCGCCGTCGATGGGGGCGTCAAGGTCGACCTTCTCGCCCTTCACCAGGGCTGCCATGCGTACCGCGAAATCCTTCGACAGGGGCTTGAGAGTCTCAGGGTGCTTCTCGATGTTCCGGGCGAGGAACGCGAGAAACTTCCCGAGGACAGGGTCCTCGCGAGCCGCCCCGAGGGGAACCACCGTCACGCGCTGGCCCTCCACGCGGAAGGCGATCTCGTCGCCCTCCTTGATGCCGAGGACCTGGCGAACAACCTTGGGCACCGTCGTCTGACCCTTGGCTGTGATCGTGCTCCGCTCTTCGATGATGGCCATCGGAACCTCCAGCGACCCAGAGTAAGGAACATTCCTTACCCGGTCAACCCGAATTGGGGTTCCCGGGTTGCGGCTTCAACTGGAAGCGATCTCCTCGAACCGTGACTGGGAAAGCCGCCCGCTTGCCGCCCGGCGCGGCTGCGCTTGCTCGTCAACAACTCCAGTTTCCCGATCCTGCCCTGGATTCGCTGCCGCGACCTTCGGCTTCCGTCACGTCCTCTTTGGGGCTGAGTGGATATCTCTATGCATCGCCCACGACGACGGGTTCACCGAGTACTTGCCTTCCGGGCTTGTGCGCGAGCCCGCGCCGGGTTCATCGGTGGCCATCGTTCCCCGATCGGGGTTAAGGAGTGGCATGCAACTCGATAGCGTTCAGATTGGCGTGAAAGACCTCGCGGCGGCGAGCTGCGATTATGCCGTGCTCTTCGGTTGCGCGGTCCCGCTGCCCGCGGGTGAGGCGGTGCGCTTCGCGTTCGCCCGCGGCGCCGTCGAACTCGAAACGGCGCTGCCGGAGGGCGTGCACGCGATGCGCTTCGTCCCGGAGGCGGCGAGTCGGTCCCCGGCGTGGCCTGCGCAACCCGCGGCATTTCATGGTCTCGACGTGCGGACCGGCCCACGCCCGGAGCCGGCGCCGGCGGACGGCGGTATCGTCGGCATAGACCACGTGGTCATCAACACCAACGATCGCGAGCGCGCGAGAGCCCTGTGGCGCGACCGGCTCGGCCTGCGGCTCGCCCTCGAACGCGACTTCCCGGCGCGCGGCGTCGGGATGCTCTTCTTTCGCAGCGCGGGAGTCACGCTGGAATTCGTCAGTCCGCTGGCGCCGCCGCCCGGCGACCCGGGGCCGGATCGTTTCTTCGGCCTTGCCTATCGCGTCGTCGATATCGACGGGTGCCGCGCGCGGCTCGCGGCGGCCGGCGTCGAGGTGAGCGGCATCCGGGCCGGGAACAAGCCGGGAACGCGTGTGGCTACCGTGCGTTCGCATACGGCGGGAGTGCCGACGCTGCTGATACAGCAGTTTGAAGGGGCTGAAGGCCGGTGAGCAGCCGTGCGGCGGTGGCTTCGGCGGCAAGTCGGGAGGGCGAGGCGCACGCGACGTCCGTGACAACAAGAAGAAAGCGTGCGCGGAGCGCCCGCTCCACCGTGTGACAACAAGAAGAAAGCGTGCGCGGAGCGCCCGCTCCACCGTGTGCACGCGAAGGTGCAACGCCCTCCTCAACGTCGCCGCAACTCGCCGTATGCTTGCTGGATCTCCAACGTCCGCTCGTGAGCCAGCCGCTGCAGGTCTCTGCCGAGATGGGCGACGCGGTCCGGGTGATACTCCTTCGTGCGCTCGCGGTAGGCGTGGGCGATCTCCTCGCTACTGGCATTGCGGGCGACACCGAGGACGGCGTACGGATCCCACGGCGCCGGGCTCTCGTGCCGCGGCGGATGCGGTGGCGGCGGTGCGGCGGTGCGTTGGCGGTGCGTGGCGGCGGCACGACGGAGCTGTCCTCTGACCCAATACACGGCGATCGCGATCAGCAGCAGGTCGTCGAGCAGGCCGATTGCACCCAGCGCCCCTTCGGGCAGGAGATCGATCGGCGAACGCAGGTAAACGAGGAGCAGGAAGGCAAGCGCCAGCAAGCGCGGCAGGTTCATCGCGGCGCCGCACCTCCAGTCTCCGCCGCGGCTGGCGGCAGCGTCGCCGGGCCCTGCAGGAGGCGGAAAAATTCGCTGTTCGGCGACAGGACGACCGTCGTGCCCGGGCCGATGGTGTTGCGGTACGCTTCCAGGGTGCGGACGAGATTGTAGAACTCGGGGTCGCGACCGTAGGCGTCGGCGAAGATCTTCACCGCCCTGGCATCGCCCTCGCCGCGTTGGATTTCGGACTGCTGCCGCGCATCGGCGAGGAGGATTTGCACTTCCTTGTCGGCTTGCGAGCGAATCTTGCGGGCCTCCTCGTCGCCCTCGGCGCGGAACTTCTTTGCGAGTCGTTCGCGTTCGGTACGCATGCGGTTGAAGACGTTCAACTCGTTCTTTTCGGGCAGGTCGGCGCGCTTGATGCGGACGTCGACGATTTCGATCCCGAACTCGCGGGCGGCGCGAGCGCTCTGCCCGGTCACTTCGGCGAGCAGTTCCGAGCGGCGATCGCTGACCACATCGCGCAGCGTGGTCTTGCCGAGGGTTTCCCGGAGGTTGGAGTAGACGATGTCGTCGAGCCTGGACTGCGCCCCGACCTCGCTGCGCACGGTCCGGAAGAACTGCAGCGGGTCGACGATGCGCCAGCGGGTGTAGTTGTCGACAACGAGTTGCTGCTTATCGCGCGTCAGCAGCTCCTTGGGCGAGGCGTCGTATTCCAGCAGGCGGCGATCGAAGTAGATGACGTTCTGGATGAACGGGATCTTGAAGTAGAGGCCCGGCTCGCGCACGGTGCGCACCGGGTCGCCGAGTTGGACGACCACCGCCTGCATCCACTGCGGCACGGTGAAGGTGGCGAGGTTCCAGACGAGGACTACGGCGGCGATGGCGCCGAGGGCGACGATCCAGCGACGATCCATGGCTGTTACCTCCCGGTCAGGCCGGTATCCGTCGAACCGGATCCTGGCGCTCGCAGTGTGGTTGCCCCGAGCGGCAGGTAGGGCACCACCCGTTGGCCCACCTCTTCATCGACGAGGACGATATTGGTTTGTGGCAGGATCGTTTCCATGGTTTCGAGATACAGGCGCTTCCGGGTGACGCCGGCGGCCTCTGCATACGCCTTCTGCAATGCCACGAAGCGCTCGGCCTGCCCGGTGGCGTCGCGCACCTTGGCCTCGCGGTAACCTTCGGCTTCGTTGAGAAGCTGTGCCGCCTGACCGCGGGCCTTGGGGACGACGTCGTTGGCGTACCCGAGGGCCTCGTTGATCATGCGTTCCCGATCCTGCTGCGCACTGATGACGTCCTTGAAGGCGTCCGATACCTGGTCCGGCGGGTCGACGTCCTGCAGCTTGACGGCGACGACCTCGATGCCCGAGTCGTAGCGGTCGAGGATCTGTTGCAGAACGACCTGGGCATTCTCTTCGACCTGTTGCCGGCCCTCGGTCAGGGCATCGTCGATCTGGGTGCGGCCGATGACCTCGCGCATCGCTGCCTCGGCGGCGTCGCGTAAGCTCTTCTGTCCGTTGCGCAGGTTGAACAAGAAGGCGCGGGGTCCGCCCGGTTCGGGTTTGATTCGGTACTGCACGATGAACTGGAGTTTGACGATATTCTCGTCGCCGGTGAGCATGAGGGCCTCCACATCGACGTCCTGATAGCGGGTCGGCGGGCCCGCCGAGACGGTGCGAAAGCCGAACTCGTCCTTGCGGATCTGGGTTACCGAGGGCTTGACCACCTGCTCGATCGGCCACGGTAGATGGTAGTTGGGTCCCGGCTCGACCTCGCGCACGAACTGACCGAAGCGCAGAACGATGCCGCGCTCGTCCGGCGCGACGATGAAAACGCCGCTGGCCGCCCATAGGAGGAGCAGGAGGAGGAGAATGGGCCAGGGACCGATCCGTGACGGGCCGGACGACTGGCCCCAGCGCGCGCGCAGGCGCTGCCACAGGTCGTAAAGCTCATTGAACGGATCCTGGGCGCCACTGCGGCGATCCCAGTCAGGAAAACGCTCGGGCATGACGACCTCCCTCTAATCGCCGTCTCGGATGGAGCGTAGCACCTAATCGTACCGACACCATTCAACCCCGGTTCGCCGCTCAACCCGGGCACCCGGTGAGAGCTGCGCCAACTGCGGCAAGGATGTCGTCGATCGTCACCTGGGAATCGCCGTTGGCGTCGAAGGCCGGACAGACATCGAGCGCCTGAAACCCCTGGGCGATACCGACGCCGGTGAGGATCTCGTCGACGGTTACGGCGTCGTCGCCGTTGCAGTTGCCCGGACAAGGAGGCGCCTCGCCGGGCGTTGCGGTGGCCGTTGGGGCGGCCGTTTCGGTCGGCGTCGGGGTCGGAGTGAGAGGCTCCGCAGCCAGCACGGCGATCGGGACGAGCAGCGTCGAGGCCCGGTCGCCGGTGGGTTGGCCGTTGCCATTTACGGCGTTGCCCCACAGCCGCAGCGTAACGGTGCCCGCCTCTGCCGGGGCGGTCCACTGAAAGCTGAAGCGGGCCGCGTCTCCTTCGGCGCCTTTGGGAGCGGCGTGAGTTATCTCGGTCCGGTCGCCGGTGCCCGGCAGAGCCCTCGTCAGCGTGCTGTCCGGACCGCCGGTAGCGAGCGTACCGGCGGGTGCGGAGACGTTGAACCCGGCGGCACCCTGGTTTCCGGTGGAGAACACGCGGAACACGTAGGTATTGGTTGTCCCCGGCATGACCGGCGTGGGCCCTTCGAGGGTAACTCGCGGTTGACTGCCGCCACCATGGCAGAAATTGCAGCCCGTGGTGGCAGGATCGATGAGCTCGGCGGTCCCGATGCCAGTCGACCTGGCCGAGCTTGTCGTTGGCGACACGACGAGCGCGACAAGGACGCAGAAGAGCAGGCCGGTGTGGCTCCACTCCGATGCCGGGGGCTGCGAACGCTGCATGAAGCCTCCTTTCGGCGACCGCACCAGCTTCGAGGGCAGGGGGGGGCGTGTCAAGACGGGCCGGGCAATCGACACTCCGTCAGGTTCAGACGATCGATCAACTGCCGCAGGCGGCCGTAGTGTACACGGTCGAAGCGGAAGACCAGGCGCGGCAGGTGGAAGATTTCCGGCTCGTTGCCCTCGGCGGAGAAGGCTGCGCGTTGTTCGATGATACCGTCGGTGACGATGTCGCGAAATTCGTCGGTAAGCTGTTGCACGAACTCGGCGGGAAGCTGTCTTGTCAGGCGCAGGACAAAGTGGTCGCGGACAAAGCGGGAGGAGTGGTAGACACGGTAGAAGGCGGTGATCTCGCCGACCGCGGTCGCGACGTCGTCGGTTACCTTGTACAGCGCGAGGTCGTCGCGGCCGATCATGCCGCGGCGCAGGATGTGATCCTCGACGTAGCGTTGCCACGTCTTCCAGTACGTCCCCTGGGGTTCGTCCAACAGCACCAGGGGCATGGGCCGCGTTTTCCCGGTCTGCAGCAGGGTGAGGGTTTCGAAGCCCTCGTCGTGGGTGCCGAAACCTCCTGGAAACAGAACCACGGCGTGCGCTTCCTTCAGGAAGAAGAGTTTGCGCGTGAAGAAGTAGCGAAAGGTGAGCAGCTTCGTGTCGCCTTCGATAACGGCGTTGGCTGTCTGTTCGAAGGGCAGACGGATGTTGACCCCGAAGCTCCGTTCACGGCCCGCACCGCGCTGACAGGCTTCCATGATGCCCGGCCCGGCCCCCGTGATCACCATGAAGCCGGCGTCGGCTATCTGGCGTGCAAACCGTTCGGCGAGATCGAAGATCCGGTCGCCGGGCTTCGTACGGGCCGAGCCGAACGTGCTGACTTTGCGAACCTGCCGATAGGGCGCGAAGACGCCGAAAGCGGTGGCCATTTCGCGCAGGGCACCGGCGACGATCTTCAAGTCGCCGACGCTGGTGTGATCCTCGGCCAGCCGGTTGGCGGTCTCGGCTATGTCATTGAGGTAGCGCCGTTGCTCGTTGGTGTGCTCGGTCCTTGCCGTCATGCCCCGAGCATAAGACACGCGGCCGGGACGGGCCAGCGACCGTTAGAGGCAGAGCGCGGGCTTCGCCCGCAACCCAAAGCGAACAACCAGCCCGTTCGCCCCGAGTAGGAGCCCTTCCCCTGGGCTCCGCCCGCAACCCAAAGCGAACAACCAGCCCGTTCGCCCCGAGTAGGAGCCCTTCCCCTGGGCTCCGTATCGAGGGGCGCGCCCGTGCCGAACCTATCCCTCGATACGCCGCCTGAGCCCTTCGATACGCCGATTGAGAAGACATCGGCTACTCAGGGCGATCGGGTCATCGAGACGGCTGCTACTCGGGACGAACGGCCGGGCACAGCCGTTCCATGGCCTGAAGATTCCTTCGCGCCGTGCGCGCATCCGCGTAAATCGCGAATCAGAACGTAAACCTCCGCATGCTGATGTTCATGAGCAGGCCGATGGCAATCATGGTGGCGAGCAGGGAGGAGCCGCCGTAACTGAAGAACGGCAGGGTAACGCCGACCACGGGCAGGACGCCCATGGCCATCGCCATGTTGATGAACACCTGACAGAAGATGCCGGCGCTCAACCCGAACGCCAGCAGCGTCCCGAAGGCATCTCGGGCTCGGCTGGCCACCACAATACAGCGCAGCAGCAAGACGACGTAGGCTCCCAACAGGGCCGCCGAGCCGAGAAATCCCCACTCCTCCGCGAACACGGCAAAGATGAAGTCGGTGTGCTGTTCCGGCAGAAAATTGAGCTGGTTCTGCGTGCCCTGCATGAAGCCTTTGCCGTGGAGCAGGCCGGAGCCGATGGCGATCTTCGACTGGATGATGTGATAGCCGGCGCCGAGGGGGTCGGCCTGCGGGTCGATGAAAGTCAGGACGCGCCGTTGCTGATAGGGCTTCAGATGGGTCCAGACGAACGGTAACGCCGGCCCGACGATGGCGGCCACGAGCACTACCAGCCGCAGTTGCATACCGCCGATCAGGAGGATGACGCCGACGGTCAAACCGATAGCAACGGCGGTTCCGAGGTCGGGTTGCTTGAGGATGAGCAGGGCAACCGGCGCGAACAGCAGCAGCGGGACCCCGACCGCCCGCAGCGACAGCGGCCCTTCGCCCGTCTGGCGATGGAGATAGCGGGCCAACGCGACGATCAGTGCCAGTTTCGCGAATTCGGACGGCTGCAACATGAACGGTCCGATCGGGATCCAGCGGCGCGCCCCGCCGCCGGAGGTGCCGATCGCGGCCGTGAGCACGAGGAGCAGCAGTGCCGCCGCATAAGGGACGTAGCCGTAGCGTTCGAGCCATCGGTAGTCGAAGCATAGTGCCGCCACCATGGCGGCGAGTCCCCCCAGCGCGAAGATCAGTTGCCGCACGGCCAGGGGGGACGCCGAATGGCTCGGGCCGTGGGTGGCACTGAGGACGGTGGTCAGGCCGGCCCCCAGCAGCACGAGAACGCAGAGCAGCAGCGGCCAGTCAAAATGCGCGATGAGACGTCGATCGATTCTGAGCATAGGTGTGGCCTTGCCGAGTCGTTTGCAGTTCGAAGAACTTCGCCATGACCTCGCGCACGATCGGGGCCGCGACAGCCCCGCCGCCGCCGTCGGCATGTTCCACCAGGGCGGCGACGGCGATGGTCGGTTCGTCCGCCGGTGCGTAGGCGACGAACCACGCATGGTCGCGGTGCTGGCGCGGGAGTTGGCTGGCCTTGGGGCGCTGGCGGCCGAGGGCGACGACCTGAGAGGTCCCGGTCTTGCCGGCGACCTCGATACCGTCGAGACGGGCCTTCTTGCCGGTTCCTTTTCCGACGACGTCGCGCAGTGCGTCGCGCACCTGCCGGAGCGTCGTCTCCCTGACTTGCAATTGGCCGACCAACTCGGGCGTCTCGGTATGTACCGTCTCGCCGTCGGGCGTCTCGATCCGAGCGACGAGGTGCGGCCGGTACTGCTTGCCGGTGGCGGCGGTGGCGATGGCGGTCGCCATTTGCAGGGGCGTGGTGGTGACGTAACCCTGACCGATCGCTACCGAGAGCGTCTCGCCGGCGTACCAGGGTTGTTTGAGGCGCTTCCGCTTCCAGGCCGTATCGGGAATCGTGCCCGCCTGTTCGTGATCGAGCCCGATGCCGGTGGGCGCTCCGAGGCCGAATACCCGCGCGTATCGGGCGATGACGTCCACCCCCAGGCGTTGCGCGACCTGATAGAAGAACACGTCGCAGGAGTGGACCAGCGCTTCGTGGACGTTCACGCTGCCGTGGCCGCGCTTCTTCCAACAGCGGAAGTAATGGTTGCCGAACTGCAGTCCGCCCCCGCAGCGGATGCGGGTGAACGGATTGATGACGCCTTCCTCGAGGGCCGCGGTCGCCACGACGAACTTGAACGTCGAGCCCGGGGGGTACTGCCCCTGGATGGAGCGGTTGCTCAGCGGCCGATTCTGGTCGCCGACGAGGGCGCGCCATTCGTTGCGGCGAATACCGCGGGCGAAGGCGTTCGGGTCGAACGACGGCGAGGTTACCATCGCCAGAATCTCGCCATTGGTGGGGTCGAGCGCGACAATGCTCCCGGCGCGGTCGCCCAGGGCCGCACTGGCCGCCTGCTGCAGATCGAGATCGATGGTCAGGGTAATTGCGTTCCCGGGCTCTTCTTCGACTTCACGGAGGACCTTTAGCTTGCGCCCGACCGCGTCGACCTCGATCTGTTGGCCGCCGTTTACGCCGCGAAGGTAGCGCTCCCAATGCTTCTCGATGCCCGCCTTGCCGACGAGATCGCCCAGGTGGTAGCGCGGGTCGGCGGCGATGTCTTCCGGGCTGACCTCGCCGACGTAGCCGAGCACGTGGGCCAGCTCGGTGCCGAGCGGATATTGCCGGCGAGGCGTGATCTGCAGGCTCACGCCGGGCAGATCGAGCTGGTGGGTCTCGATGGCCACGACCTCGTCCCAGTTCAGGTCGCGTTTCACGATCACCTCGTCGAACGGGGGACGCGCGCCGGTGTGGCTGAGCAGGTTGCGCATCTCCGCGGTGCTCTGGCCGAGCAACTGTCCCAGCGTCTCCAGCGTCAGCTCGAGGTCGCGCGTATCCTCGGCTACGAGGACCGCATCGAATGACGGCCGGCTGTCGACCAGCACCTTGCCGTGCCGGTCGAGCACGGTGCCCCGGGTCGCCTGGAGGCGGCGCAGACGAATGCGGTTGCCGTCCGAGGAGGCGCGCAGTTCGTCCCCCTGCAAGACCTGCAGGTTCCACAGTTGCGCGAGCAGAACGCCGAAGCCGAGCAGCGCCGCGACGAGGGCGACGAATACGCGGCGCCGGAGCGCGGCGGGCACCTCGCGTTGCGCCAGCGGTACCATGCTACTCCTCGTCCGCTGCCGGCGGGCTGAGCGACTGGGCGAGCAGCGCAAAGACCAGCGGGCTCAGCAGGGCGGCCAGGCATCCCTGGACAAACACGGTGATCACCGGCGGCCGTCCCAGTCCTTCCGGGGACACGAACAACAGCGCCAGAACGAGGATGGCCAGGGTCTTCACGATCGACGCGAGGAAGACGACGACGATTTTCGAGATGGCATTGTCGACCCACAACTGACGCGAGGTGAGATAGACCATCGCGTACACGAGACAGGCGGAAAAGGCGTTGAGTCCGGCGGCGCTGGCCGAGGAGACGTCCTGAAGATAACCGAGCAGAAACGCCCCCGCCGCGGCGCGTGCCGAGTGGTAATGCAAACCGAGGTAGACGGTGAGAATCAGCAACAGGTCGGGGGTCGCACGGCCAATGGCCACCCGCGGCAGCAACGTCGTTTGCAGCAGCAAAGCCATCAAAGCGAAAAGGGCGAACACCACCGCGGTGCGCACCTACGGTGTCCCTCCCGGGCGCCGTGCCATTTTGCCGGACGCGGTGCGCGGAGCGCGGACCGGGAACGGCCCGGACGGGTGGCGGCGGATCACGACGGTTTGTCCTTCCCGGTTGCGGGTGCCGGCACGATGACCACTTCTTCGACGCGGTCGAGCGGAGCACTGGGCTGAACTTCGGCGACCTGCAACAGGCCCCGCGTGCCGCGCGTGACGTGCGTTACCGTGCCGATCGAAACGCCCTTGGGAAAGATGCCGTCCAACCCCGAGGTGACGATCGCGTCGCCCACTTCGACATCTTCCTCCCGCTTGAGGTACTTCATCACGCACCGGCCGTCGAGGGCGCCTTCGACGATGCCGCGGGCGCGGGTGCGTTGCACGACCGCATCCACGCCGCTGTTGTGATCGGTGATGAGCAGTACGCGGGCGGCATTCGGGCTGGTATCGATGGTCCGGCCGACGACGCCCTGGGCGGACAGCACCGCCATGTTGCGGCGGATGCCGTCGGCCTCGCCGCGGTTGACGGTCAGCGTGCCGAACACCGGGAGCGGGTCGCGGCCGACCACGAGGGCCGCCAGCAGCGGCAGGTCGAGACTGCTCCGAAAGCCGAGCAGGCCGGCAAGACGTTTCTCGGCCTGCTCCACCTCGTTGAGCCGCACCAGTTGCTGCTCGAGTTCGAGAACCCGTCTGGCCAGCCGCTCGTTCTCGCGGCGCACGCCGACCAGACCCACGTAAGTCGTCCAGCCGTCGCCGGCGACGTCGATTCCGGCGGTTACCGCTGCCTGCAGCGGCCGCATGACCTCGAGCACGACCCGTGCGAGCGGGTCCGGACGACCGGGCCGCTGCGCCGTCGACGACAGGAGCAGCAGCGACAGCAGCGAGAGCGCCGCTACGGTCACAACGATGCGGTGGTCGTGAAGGAACTCCAACATCGCCAGCGGTTAGCCGGTGGTTTCGGGCCAGGACCAGCCGGTGGAGGAATGAGGAGATCTCCGCCGGCTGGTGCGTTACTGCAACGTCACGTCTCTGAGGAGCGAAAGCTCGTCGAGTACCTTGCCGGCCCCCATGGCGACCGCCGTGAGCGGGTCGTCCGCCAGGGTAATGGGCAGGCCGGTTTCCTCGCGCAGGAGCACGTCCAGATTGCGGAGCAGAGCGCCGCCGCCGGCGAGCACGATGCCCCGCTCGACGATATCCGACGCCAACTCCGGCGGCGTTCGCTCGAGGGCAATACGCACCGCGTCGACGATCTGGTTGATCGGTTCGAGCAGGGAGTCGCGAATTTCCTCGTCGGACACCTCGACGGTCTTCGGTACCCCCGCTACGAGATCGCGCCCCCGAATCTCCATCGTCTGGATCTCGTTTCCGGGATACGCCGATCCGATGGTGATCTTGATGAGTTCGGCGGTACGCTCGCCGACCAGCAAGTTGTACTTGCGTTTAATGTACTGGACGATCGCTTCGTCCATCTTGTCGCCGCCGACGCGCGCCGACTTGGAGAACACGATGCCCTTGAGCGAGATCACCGCCACCTCGGTCGTCCCGCCGCCGATATCGATGATCATGCTGCCTGTCGGTTCCGTCACCGGCAGGCCGGCGCCGATCGCCGCGGCCATCGGTTCCTCGATCAGGTAGACCTCGCGGGCGCCGGCGGACTCGGCCGATTCGCGCACCGCCCGCTTCTCCACCTCGGTGATGCCGAACGGCACGCCGATAATGATGCGGGGACGCACCAGCGCCTTGCGGTTGTGAATCTTCTGAATGAAGTAGCGCAACATCGCCTCGGTAATCTCGAAGTCGGCGATCACGCCGTCTTTCAGCGGGCGAATGGCCACGATCGAGCCCGGGGTGCGGCCGAGCATCTTCTTCGCGTCGGCCCCCACCGCCAGCACGCGGCGCGCTCCGCGCCCGTCCTTCTGAACCGCAACCACGGAAGGCTCGTTGCAGACTATCCCTTCGCCTTTGACGTAGATCAGGGTGTTGGCCGTCCCGAGGTCGATGGCCAGGTCGTTCGAAAACATACCGAGGAGAAAATCGAGAATCATTGTGCGGGGGGATGTACAAGAATCGGACGGGCAGGGCAACAATGATTCGCGCTCCGTCGGCGCCGCTGGCGCGGCGCTGACCCTCGTTCCGAAAACCCGTGCCGTCGGGATATCCCGCGGGTTGGGTTTTTGCTTATAATGCGCCCCACCGCGACTGCGTTCACCGAAGGAGTTCCGATACGCGGCGCGCGGCCGACGCCATGATTCGTGCCCTCGGGACTGCTTTGCTGTGCGCCGCGGCCGTGCTGGCCGCCGATACGGTGTTCCGTATCAGCCTCCTCGAGTACGTTCGCCCGACCGTCCTGTCTCCGCCCGATCAGGGCATCCTCGAACCCCCGGTCGTCGTGCGTTGGGAAGGGCCGCCGGACATGCGGGTACGGCTGGCGGCGGCCGGCGAAGCGCCACGCGAACTCGGGGTGCGGTCGTCGCCCTTCGAGATCGGTGCGGATCAGTTCCAGCGCGAAGGTGGGTACGTACTCGAGCTCGAAGCGGCGGGGCTCGGCGGCTGGATTGCCGCCACCCGCCGGTTTCAGATCCATGCCGCGAAGGTAGTGGCCGAACCGACGCCGATGACGGAAGAGCCACCTCGAAACGGGGCCGATTTGGCACGTGCTTTGGGCACGGCCCGGGCCGCGCGCGACCGTGCGCAGCAAAGGGCCCGATTTCTTACCGAGGAGAACTCGGCCTTGCGCGACGAGAGCGCCCGGCTCGCCAAACAGCTCGAGACGAGCTTCGCCTCGCAGGAGAATACCGCCGCCGACGTTGCGGAGGTCGAGCGCCGCCTGGCGCAGATTCAGGACGAAGCACGCGTGCTCGCCGAGGAGAACGCCGCCCTGCGCCTGCGCCTGTCGAGCGTCCTGCCGTGCAGTGTCTGGGGGTACTACGGTTACTCGCGTTCCGCCACGAGTCCGCGCCGCCTCCTCGTGGTCAGCGACGTGCAGGGCCAGATCTTTCGCTTCCAGCCGCCCTGCGAGAGGATGCGACGCGCCGACCCGACGGCAACTTCCGTCTGCTTCTGCGTCGGCACCCCCTGGGGTTAACGCGACCCGGCCGAAGCGGTCCGCGTCGCCGCCTTGCCGGTTGTGGACTTGGCCTTGACGGCCGGCGGTTTCTTGGTGGCCCTGGTGGACTTCGTGGACGTCGCGGCCTTGGTCGAAGTGGTCGACCTGGCCGACTTTGCTGACTTTGCCGACTTGGCGGACTTGGCGGACTTGGTCTTGGCCGTGCCGGTTGCCGTACTGGACGCCGGCGCCGGCGGCGCTTTCACGTTGCTCGGGGCAGCGGGCGGCGGTGCTGCCGGATCGACGGGGCGGTAGCGCACGCCCTCACGGGTCACATCGACCGCGACCCCGTTCTGTTCCTCCACCGTCTGCCCCACCAGGTCCATATCGACGTATTCGGCCCATCCCTGCTGCCGCAGGAGCCGGAGGGCCTCGGTCTGCATGTCCGGGATCTTGTCGTAGATGTCCTGGTGGACTTCAATGTAGATGCGGCCCTCGCGGGCACCCACCTTGATCGGCTGGTAGACGAACTGGCCGGGAGTGCCGACCGGCACCAGGGGAAACAGATGCTCGATTTCCTCCGGGTACAGGCGGACGCAGCCGTGACTGACCTGCATGCCGACGCCCCACGGTATATTGGTGCCGTGAATCCTGTACATGGGCATCGACAGCTCGAAACGGTACTTGCCGAGGGGATTCTCGGGATCCCCGCCGGCGATGAAATCCGGCGCCGGTTTGCCGTCCTTGATGTGCTCGCGCTTGATGGATTCGGGCAGAACCCAGGTGGGATTCTTGGTCTTGCCCGAAATCTTGAACGCACCGCTCGGCGTTCGCCAATCGTCGCGGCCGAGACCGACCGGGTAAGTGCTGACGAGGTTCGTGCTCCGCCCGGGGTGGAAGTAGTACAGCCGCATCTCGGGGACGTTCACGACGATACCGCTGAGCGCCGCGTTCGGCAGCACCCATTCCGTCGGCAGCATGATCGGCTGTCCGGCCGGCGGCACCCAGGGATCGACGCCGGGGTTGGCTTCGAGCAGTTCGTTGTAACCGAGGCTGTAGTAACGGGCGATATCGAAGAACGTGTCCTTCTTCTGAACCTGGTAGTAGCGCGTCGAACCGATAACCGTGTGCGCCTGAACCGGATCGGGGCTGGCCAACGCGACGTACGGTCGGCCCGAGTTCTTGTTTTCGAAGACGTCTTCGGTCCATTCGCGAGCCGCCGCCTGGCTCAGCGC
This sequence comes from Candidatus Binatia bacterium, assembly GCA_023150935.1. NCBI lineage: Bacteria > Candidatus Binatota > Binatia (SeqCode) > Binatia bacterium. The sequence goes on from JAKLJW010000022.1 coordinate 77,852, forward strand.
GGGGGGATACGTTGCCGCCACCGCCATCAGGCACACCAGGGCTGCGAGACCGAACAACCTCGACGCGGCGCTCGAGCGGCGGACCGCGGGCCCGTTCGCCCGGCGACGTGTGAACTGTTCTTCCATTAAGTAGGAATGTACATGACGAACATGAATTCGCAACGAAGGCGGCCCCGGGTAATCCGCGACGGAGCCGGCGGCCGTGGCTGACCGCCGCTGTGCCCCCTGCGGGTCGTGGCCGTCGGCGATCTCTGCCGCCGCCGTGGCGGCGCGTGGCGGAGTCGATCTGCGTTCGCCCCTGGGACAGGCGCACTTCGACGGCGGCGCGTTGTACTGGATCGAAGGCCGTCCGCGCGACGGCGGTCGACAGGTCGTAGTTAGATGGACGGCCGGGGTATCCGAGGACGTGCTTCCGCCCGGCTTCAGTGCGCGCAGCCGTGTCAACGAGTACGGCGGCGGTGCGTATGCCGTGACCGGAGGCACGGTGATCTTCGTGAACGAGTCCGACCAGCGCGTATACCGGGTCGACCCCGGCGGTCTGCCCGTGCCGCTCACTCCCGCCGGCCGGTGGTCCTACGCCGACCTGACCGCCGACGCGCACCGCCGGCGCGTGCTGGCGGTGCGTGAGGACGGCACCGCCGGCGGCGAACCGGTTCTGACCCTGGTGGCCATCGACCTCGAGGCGCCCGGTCAACCCCGTGTGCTCGCCGCGGGCAGCGACTTTTACGCCGCGCCTCGTCCCGGTCCCGACGGTCGCTCCCTGGCCTGGCTGCAGTGGAATCACCCGAATATGCCGTGGGACGGGACGGAACTTCACGTCGGGCGCTTCGATGCGGGTGGGGGAATCGTGGCGGCGCGCCGGGTCGCCGGGGCCGCGGACGAGTCCGTGATCCAGCCGACCTGGTCGCCCGACGGGGATCTCTATTATTCGTCCGACCGCTCCGGTTGGTGGAATCTCTACCGCGACCGTGACGGCACGGCGGAACCGTTATGTCCGATGAACGCCGAATTTGCCGTGCCGCCGTGGGTGTTCGCGGCGACGACCTTCGGCTTCGAATCCGCGGTTGCGCTGCTCTGCGCATACGCGAGCGGGGGTAGTTGGCGTCTCGGGCGCATCGATCTGCGAACGGGAACCATCGAGTCGGTGCCCACGCCGTACACGGAAATCTCGGGCCTGTGCGTTGGACCGGAGGCGGCGGTCTTCTGTGCCGGCTCCCCGAACCTGGCATTGTCGCTCGTGCGGCTCGATCTGCGTAGCCGTGCGGTGACGGTGCTGCGATCTTCGCAAGTTGCCGGCGCGGCTCCGGAAGCGCTGTCCGTCCCCGAGGTCGTCGATTTCCCCACCGGCGGCGGCCACCGCGCCCACGGTTTTTTCTACCCGCCGGTGAACGGAGGTTTCGCGGGGTTGCCCGGCGAACGGCCGCCGTTGCTGGTGCTGCTTCACGGCGGACCGACGGCAAGTGCATCGACGGCGCTCGATTGGCGGATTCAGTTCTGGACCAGTCGTGGCTTTGCGGTGCTCGACGTCAATTACCGGGGCAGCACGGGCTACGGCAGGGCGTACCGGCGTTTGCTCGACGGCCAGTGGGGCGTGGCCGACGTCGAGGATTGCGTGGCCGGGGCGAGCTACCTCGTGGACCGCGGCGACGTCGACGGCGGGCGGTTGGCGATTCGTGGCGGCAGTGCCGGCGGCTTCACCGCGCTGTGTGCCTTGACCTTCCACGATACCTTCGCGGCCGGCGCGGTGTACTACGGCATCAGCGACCTGGAGGCGCTGACGGTGGACACGCACAAGTTCGAATCGCGTTACCTCGATCGCCTGGTCGGACCTTACCCCGAGCGGCGCGACGTCTACCGTGCCCGGTCGCCGATCCACGCGGTGGAACGGCTGGCGCGGCCGGTGATCCTCTTTCAGGGCAGTGACGATGTTGTCGTGCCGCGGGTTCAGTCGGAGCGGCTGGCGGAGGCGCTGCGGTCGCGGGGGTTGCCCGTGGCTTATCTTTGTTTTGCGGGCGAAGGTCACGGGTTCAGGCGCACCGAGAACGTCGCCCGGGCCCTCGAAGCCGAGTTGTACTTCTACGGACGGGTGATGGGGTTCGTGCCGGCCGGTGGGGTGCCGCCGGTGCCGATCGACAATCTGGAGCCTGCGGCCGCCGGCCGGGGCCGCAGCGGGGAGTAAGTGATGGGTTCTATCGATGTCGGGGCGGCGCTCCCGCCGGTCGGCGGTACGGCGGTGGTGCGTGGCCCGGGCGCCACAGTCGCCATACACCGGGACCGCTGGGGGATTCCCCACGTTAGAGCGGCGTCGGAGGCGGATGTCTTTTTCGGGCAGGGGTTCGCAGCCGCGCAGGATCGATTGTTCCAGATGGAGTACGACCGGTTGCGGGCGTACGGGCGGCTGGCTTCCGTGGTGGGGACGACGAAGTTGGCGAGCGACGTCTTTGCGCGTCGCGCCCGCCTCGGGGACGCCGTGCGGGCGGGATACGCGGCCCTCGACGCAGCTACCCGCGACGTCCTCGCCGCTTATGCCGCCGGGGTCAACGCGTTTCTTGGGAGCACCGCGGCGCGGCCGGTCGAGTTGCAGGCGCTGGAGCACGAACCGGAGCCGTGGGAGGCGTGCGACGCCGTGGCGGTCTTCGTGGCTCGTCATGTGCTTTTCGGCTCCCTGGCGATGAAGCTCTTCCGGGCCCGTGCGGTGGTCGCCCTCGGTCCGGAGGCACTGAACTGGTTTCGTCACGAAGGAGGGAAGGGCGAGCGCACCGACGTTATCGTCCCGCCGGGAACCACGGACACCGTGCGCGCCTTGCCGCTGGCGGCGTGGGAGGCGGAGGTGGCGGCGCTCGATGGCCTGCGCGGCGCGATGGGTCTCGCGGGGAGCAATGCCTGGGTGCTGGCGGGGACGCGCACCGCCGGCGGCAAGCCGCTCCTCGGTGGCGATCCGCATCGGGTGCTGGAACTGCCCAACGTGTACGCGCAGGTGCATCTGGCGTGTCCGTCGTTCGATGCCGTCGGCCTGGCGTTCCCGGGCGTGCCGGGCATGGTTCACTTCGGGCAGAGCGAACACGTCGCGTGGTGCGTCACCAACGCTCAGGCGGACTATCAGGACCTGTTCATCGAGCGCTTCCGGGACGGCGGCGGCGGGCTGCAGGTCGAGACGGTGTCGGGCTGGGCGGATGCGAAGGTGGTGCCGGAGACGATCGCGGTTCGCGATGGGGCCGCACACGTCGTCGAGACCGTGGTGACACCGCACGGACCGGTTGTCATCGGCGATCCGCGTTCGGGCAGGGCGCTGGCGCTAAGGTCGGCGGGCCTGCTCGAAGCCGGCGGGTCGTTGCGCCTGGTGTTGCCGCAGTTGCGGGCCCGCACGGCGGACGCGGTCGACACGGCGTTGGCCGATTGGGTCGAGCCGGCCAACAACTTCGTCCTAGGCGATACGGCCGGGACGATTCTGTACCGAACCGCGGGACGGATCCCGGTGCGTCCGGTTGTGAACGCGTGGATTCCGGTGCCGGGTTGGGATGGCGGTCACGAGTGGGTGGGGATGGTACCCGACGCCGACCTGCCGCGCAGCCGCAACCCCGAAAGCGGACAGATCGTTACGGCGAACAACCGGGTCGTGCCGGAAGGCTATCGATACGCGCTCGGGGTCGATTATTTCAACGACCATCGCGCCCGGCGCATTGCGGCGTGCCTGGCACCGCTCCGGGCGGCCGGGTGCAACGACTTTGCGGCGATTCATCGTGACGAGGTGAGCCTGAGTGCGCAGGCGTTGCGGGACCGCGTTGCGGGTCTCGACCCGGCGCGCCTGTCGGAGGCGGCGCAGGCGGTACGAATGCGGCTGCTCCGCTGGGACGGCACCATGGCGGCAGACAGCGCCGAGGCGGCGATGTATGCCGAGGTGCGGCAGCAGCTTGTCCGCGCCATTGCCAATCAGCCACGTCTGGCGCCGTTGCGGGCATCCGGGTTCGCCGACGAACCGTTGCCCGTGGTGCCGCTGGAGATGCGCATTGCGATGTGTCTGGGATCGTTGATGGTGCCGCCGGCGGCGACGATCTTCGGGCCCGGCGTCGATTGGGGCGCTTTGCTGGCGGCGGCACTGGAGGCCGCCGTGCCGGAGGCGACCGCCGGGGCGAAGTGGGGCGCGCGGCACCGGGCGCTGCCGCAACATCCGCTGGCCGGCGTCTCGGGCGATCTCGACGCTGCCGTCGCGGTGTCGCTGCCGGAGTTGTCGGGCGATCTCGATTGCGTGCGGGCGGCGATCGGGCCGATCGGCTTATTCGATCATGTCGTGTTGGCGTCGACCGCGCGATACGTTTTCGACCTGGCCGATCGTGCCGGCGGCGGATGGGTGGTGCCGCACGGCGCCTCCGGACATCCGGGAAGTCCGCACTACACCGATCAGCAGGCGGCGTGGGTCGAGGGAGCGTTGCTGCCGTTCGAGATCGACTGGGAGGAACTTGCGCGCAAAACCGAGGCGACCCTGCGCCTGGAGCCGACGCCGTAGGCGCCGCCTTCGGTTAAGACGCGCGCCGCGCCTGCACCGTACGACGGTCCGCCCCGCTTGCGAGCGGATCTCTCCTACCGGCAGCGCACGCTGTTGCCCGACGGCGTACACGGCACCACGGTACTGATGGCGCACACCCCGTTGTCGCCCGCTGCCTGCGTGTTGCCGAGAACCAGCGATGCGCGCAGGGGGCCGAGCGGCGCGGCGATCGTGGCCCGGCGCGCTTTGGCCTGCACTTCCAGCTCGGTCGTGTCGTACGGCCGGTAGCGGAGCTCGCTCAACCCTCCCGACGAGCCGGCCGTGCAAACAGGCGGGTCGAGCGCCGTCGAGCGGTTGCGATAAGTGGTGCGGGTGGTCGCGACCTTCCAGCCGTCGCCGGACCCGCACGGTCCGGCGGACGCTGGCGGAATCGGCGTGGTGAAGCGGCTGATGTCGAACACGGCGCTGTTGCCGTTGCCGAGATCCTCGATGAGAAGCTGGGCGCCGTTCGTGTACGGTGTGGTCGCCGGAATACCGAGCGGGAAGAAGACACCGCCCTTGAGCCGCAGACTCTGGCGCGCCGGACCTGCGGTGACCGCGCCGATCTTGATGTCGAGCCCGGAGAGATAGCCGCCGCCGGTGCAGATCGGCGTGCTCGGTGCCGGCACGCAGCCGCCCGAGACGCTCGGCGGGGTCCACCAATTCCCCGACATAACGATCATCGCCAGCAGCTTCAGTGTGTTTTCGTAGTAGGCTTCGTCGTCGATCGACGTCCCATCCACCAGATCCCAGATATCGTTCAGCCAGGCCTGGTTGCCGGCGTCGGCCATAGCCGCGACGCCGAGCGGAGCGACGAAGGCCATCGAGCGGTAGTTCGCCCCCGCGCTCAGGGTGCCGTTGAGCTGGTACCCGGCCTGGATGCCGTTGGGGTCGTTGCCGGTGGCGGAGCGGAACCAGTTCGTGATGCGCTGCACGGCGGTCTTGGCGCGCGCGTCGCCGGCGACCACGTAGTCGGTGCCGAGGCGCCACGGGTCCCGGCAGGCGTTGTAGTCGTAGGCGCCGTCGTTGGGGCCTTCGAGGTAGTGCGGCCCGACCGGGTCAGGCGTACCGAGGGGGTCGGCGATGAAATCGGGGAGCAGGCCGGTGGTCGGACTGTGGGTCGTCTGCACGGCGTCGAAGACGGTGTAGGTATGATCGAGGACGTCGGTCCAGATGCTATCGCCGGTGGCCGCGGCGAAGACCCGCAGGTGATCGGGCATGAAGTCGGACGAGCGCGTCGCGTAGTAATAGTCCGGCTCGGACGGGACGGTCCAATCGCCGAGTCGCACGTATCGGCCGCTCGAGTCCAGTTCGCCGGTCCGGATGGCGGCGAGGATCTGTTGTGCCTCGGCGCCGTAGTCGAACGTGCCGCAGTTGCCCCACTGCTTCTCGGCAAGGAGCAGCGCGAAGGCGATATCGAGATCGCCGTCGGAGGCGCTGTCTCCGTCTTCGGCGTCGGTGCAAGTCCGGCGCTGGTACCAGGACATGAGGCCGGGGGTGAGCACCGACGGATGCTCGTGGAAATAGGCGAGCATGCCGTCGAAGATGGCGCGCGCATCGGGATCGTGCCCGGCCATGAGGGCGGCGAGCACCATGCCGTAGCCGTGCGCTTCCGACACGGTCAGGTTGCCGCCCTTGACGCTGGCGACGACGACGTAACGGCCGGCACCGCAGGTTTGCAGCAGGTAGCGCGCCTTCCATGCATCGTAGAAATCCCGCACCGCTTGATCGAGCGCGGCCGGCGCAAGGTGATTGGGGACGATCGTGCCCGGGGCGTAGGAAAAAGGGCGTGAGCCGAACGGGTGATTGACTCCCGCCGCCGGCGCGGCGAGCGCCGCGGCGAGCAGGATTCCGGCAGCGACTCCGGCCCACCATGCGCGCATCCGTTTTCCCGTCGTCGTCATCGTTCGTTCCCCCGGGATGGCCCGACTTCGTTCCGAGAGGCGATGAAACACCTATGCCCCGAGGGCGCTCCGACAGGCAAGAAGAATCGGTGCTGCCGTCGGCCTGCTCGCCGGCATTGCCCCGGCCCTGCGCGCTTCTCGCCTCGATCCGGCGGTGGCGTTGCGGGAAGAGTGAGCGGGACGAGCGCTACGCCGTGCCGTTCTCAAGTTCTGTCAGTTCGACCACTTCGATCGATCGAGAGAACAGCCGGAAATGGCTCGCGTTGCGCGTGACGATCCGTCGAGCCTTGCCCGCGCGGGCAGCCAGGCAATGGACGGCATCATAGACAATCGGACCGGCCAGGCCTTGCCGTGAAACCTCTGTCAATGCGGCGGTGTACACGGTTCGCGGAATCGCCACGATACGGATCGCCTGCTCCAACCCGGCCACGAGCTGGCGGGCGGCGCGGGGCGGAATCGGTAACCTGAGGGTAGTGAGCGCCCGGTAGGTTTCGACCAGCGCATGTGTGGAGGTGAAGGCGCGGCCATTCGCGTCGGTGACGGCAGCGTCTGCCGCTGCCTTGAAGCGGGATTGCGCGTGGAGAAGCGAAACCAGAACCGTCGAGTCCAGGTAGGTCTTCATTCACGGGCGCGGTCGTCTTCGGCCCGGTGGCGGGCGACGGCGTCCGCCGGTTCCTCGCCTACGTCGCCTGACCAAACCTGAATGCCGTTCTTGTCCCGGACGACCCGCCCGCGCGAGTACACCGCGCGGCGTGGCGCCGTGGGCACGCGAACGATCCACTCGCGCCCCGGCACCAGAGTGTCGATCACGATCGGGGAGCGGGGCGGCAGGTCGGCGGGAAACGTCACGCGGCGCCGTTCGTCGCTGTTGGTGGCGATCATGCCGGGGTAATACCCACGTGGGCGAGAGCCGTCAAGGTCGAGAAGAACGAGCGAGGTACGGAAGTCCTATGCAGTTCCGCTTGCGGGGCGAGGTCGGCAACGGTGAAGCGGCTGCCGACGAGGTGGCCGCCCGGTCCTGCGGTCCGGACGACGAAGTCGAAGGCCTCCCGCCGAACCATGACGGCGAGCGTTCAGACGGCCTGCCCCTCGAGCCCCGGGCTCCTCCTTGCCCGCGCTACTACATCCATCGCTCCGTTCGGCGCGTAGACGACGCGGCCGTCGAGGTGCAGCAGGCGGGCTGCGCTGCCGGCGATGGGGGCGAGCCGTGGCGCCAGCGGTGCCAATCGGCGGAACAGCGAACCCAGCGTGACGTACTGACCGGTGCCGCGGACCCAGACCGGGTCGAAGCCGGTGCGTTCGAGCAGCAACCGGATGCCGCGGGGACCGTAGTGATAGACGCGGTCGGATTGCGCGAACGGACGCCACCTTGCCCCGTACATGCGCGCCACCAGCGAGCGGATGTTCGGCGTCATGACGAACAGGTGGCCGCCGCTGCGGAGGTGCGGTCGTAGACTGCTCAGGAAAGGGATCGGTTCGCGGACTTGTTCGAGAGCGTCCAGCAGCACGATAGCGTCGAACTGCTGTGTCGGCGGTAACGCAACGATCGGTCCCGGGTGTACCTCCAGACCCGCACTCCGCGCGGCGTCGGCGGCGTCGGAATCGGTTTCGACGCCGACCACACGGGGTATCCCCATGAGCCCGGCTTCGCGCAGGAACGCGCCGGCTCCACTGCCGATCTGGAGCAGGTCACGTATCGACCCGTAGCGCAGCAACCGTCCTAACTTGCGCCGGAACGTGCGGGCGAGTTGCTCGGCCTCGTCAGGGTCTTCAGCGCCGGCTTGCGACCCCCGCTGCTGGCTGTTCGCCGCGGCGCCGGGAGGCGGATCGAGGCGGCCGACCTCGCAGGCGTCGCAATACGCCACCGTGGCTCGATCCAGAGCTTGCAGGGGGCGTAGCGGTTGCGAGCAAAAGGGACACACGGCGAGCGAATGTAGCGATACGATCGACCTCTTGTCTACGTGCGAGGCGGGAACACGCGGGACAGCCACCGTATCCCCCCGGGGTCGGGGTCGGTATCGGTATCGATCGGTTGTCCGGTGTACCCCCGCGTCGCTGTAGCGGGATCCGGGAGGGTGTCTCGCAAACGTCGCAAACGGCCGCTTTCGGTGCGTGCGCTGGCTCACTATACTTCGTGGCCATGGCTCGCAGCTTCAAACCCCGTCGCGGCTGGCAGCCTCCCGCGCAGCCCGGAGCCGCGGATGCCGTGCTCGCCGAAGCGCGGGCGTCGCTGCGCGCTCGCCAGCATGGGTACCGCGAGCGGTCGCTGGCCATCCATGGATGGATTTGCGCCAAGTGCGCGCGTGAGTTTGACGCTTCCAACCTGCACCTGCTGACCGTTCACCACCGCGACGGCAACCACGACAACAACCCGCCCGACGGCAGCAACTGGGAAAATCTCTGTGCCTATTGCCATGAGGACGAGCACAGCCGCGAGGTACTGGCGGATTACCTGTCGGGGAAGCCGCGATAGGGTCGGGGAGCAGTGGACGAGACCATGGCGGTTGAATTCTCCGGCACCCGGTTGATCCTGGTCATCGGGCCGCCGCGGTCGGGAACGACTTTGCTCATGCGTATGCTGGCGGCGCATTCGCAGATCTACAGCCGGGCCGAGCCGCACCTGCTGACGCCGCTGGCGCACCTCGGTTACTACGACACGGTCGACGCGGCCCCGTACGATCACCTGCAGGCGGCGCAGTCGGTACGCGAATTCGTCGCCGATCTGCCCGGCGGCGAGTCGGATTACCTCGATGCCTGTCGCGCTTACATGGACACGCTTTACGGGCGGATGCTGGCGGCGCGCGGTGGCGGCAAGCGGTTCTTCGTCGACAAGACGCCCGCCAACGCGCTCGTTCTCCCCTTCATTGGCAAGGTCTATCCGACTGCCCGCTACGTCGTTCTAACCCGCCATCCGGCTGCCGTGTTCGGCTCTTACGCCAACTCGTTCTTCGACGGCGACTACGACGCGGCGCGCCGGTTCAACCCCATCCTCGATCGTTACGTGCCGGCGATGGCCCGCTTCCTGCGCGCGCGGACGGTGCCTCTGGTGCAGGTGGGGTACGAGAGGCTCGTGCAGCAGCCCGAAGCGGAGCTGCGACGGGTGTGCGAATTCCTCGGCGTCGAGTTCGAGCCGAAAATGATCGATTACGGCGAACAGCGATTCGAAGCCGGCGGGCTCGGCGATCCGGTGACCGTGAATCGTCAGACCCGGCCGGTGACCGACTCGGTGGATCGCTGGGCGAGCGAACTGGCCGGCGACCCGGCCAGACTCGCGCTGGTGCGCGCCATGATCGACGGGCTCGAGGACGGCGATCTGGAGACGTGGGGCTTCCCGCGCGCCACCCTGTTCGACGCCGTGGCGCGTGCGCGGCAGTCCGGCCCGACCGCGGCGCCGGCGGCCCCGAAGCTCGACCGCTTCCGGCTCGAGCGCAAGGTGTTGCGCGTCCTGCGCGGGGTGGTTCGGCGGCACGCGTGGGCGAGCCGAGGGCTCCGTTCGCTGCGCACGTTCTGCGACGTGTTGCTGCGCGGGTGAGGGCCGCCGCCCGCAATCCATGGCCTGACCACCCATCCTTCGGGAGGGCGAGGCTCCGCCGAGCCGCGACGGTTTGACGACGGCTCGGCAGGAGCCTCACCCTCCCCTCCGATTTCTTCGCGCAATCACGTGGAACGCGATCTCCGAGCGCGTTCCACCGTGTTCCGCGAAGCTCCGGGCATGAATGCCCGGGCTCGGTCGAGGCGCCCGGTGAACCGGGCGCTGGTCCGCGGGCGACCGCCCCGTTTACGGGGCGGCTCGGTTGAGCGCGGCGATTCATCGCCGGGTGCGGTAAGCGCGGCTCGCCATCCCCATCCGATCTTCTTCGCGCAATCGGGTGGAACGCGATCTCCGAGCACGTTACTGGGCCACGGCGCCGTCGCAGCACGGCAACAGCACCCCGCGGCGGAGTCAGGTTCCTCTCCCAGCGGGAGAGGACAGGTGAGGGGATAAGATCGAATGAGGCAAGAGCGTCACGACAGCAGCCCGCGGCGGGGTCAGGTTCCTCCCAACGGGAGAGGTCAGGTGAGGGGATGAAACGAAGCCGTTGGCCGGTATGTGTGTCGGCGCCGACGATCTCGGGCAGTTCGTGGCGCGATCGGGTCATTGTCCTGGCCGGCGCTGCGCGGTTCGGTCGCACCCCCTCACCTGACCTCTCCCTGCGGGAGAGGGACCTGACTCCGCGGCGGGGTGCTGTTGCCGTGGTGCAGCGGGTG